>JANOGL010000273.1:0-6321 GCA_031405985.1 Acidobacteriota bacterium
GTTGAATTAGGCGGAACAAAATTCATTTATACTGTTTCCGTTGGCTCTTCCTTAGCTCTTCCGCTTGTTCAACAAGAAGATTACCCTGTTTAGGTTCATCGCAAAACTGAGATAAATTTTTTGAGTAGCTATACGCATGCCCGAACTGAAAGACCTGAAACCAACCGAAATTCTCCGGTATCTGGCAAGCTGTTCTTTTGTATCCACCCTCTACCTCGTGAGATTCGGTTAATTGGCATTTACCCTGTTCACGTCCGCTGATTTCCACACCACCGCTTCCTTGTCCCCATGAGTATCCCATACGGTTGAGATCGCACCGATATGAATGAACATTGATTATTGTTTCCTCATTTCGAGGAAAAGATTTTCTGACCATCCATTTTCCATCTTCTTTGATCAGAAAAATTGTTTTCAGAAGTGAACTCTCTGGAGTTAGGTTAATCGAAATGGGGTATTTAAGGAGGTAACTAACTATTGCTGAATCATGTATATCGCTAAATCCAACTCGCGAAAAAAACAACCAACCTAAAGCTCTCGGATATTTTCCGGTTAATGGATTGGATGCACCTTGAGCTCGGTATTCCTTGAGTTCTTTGTTTAGAAGCTCTTCATCAACCAAAACCAAATTTTTTGCAAGCTCAAAGTTGTTTTCAAGTTCATAAATTTTGGAGTTCTTTTGTAGATAACTCATTAACGTCTCTTGCGGCAAGTCTTTAGCTTCTTGATCGGATGAGAGACCATAAGAAAAGAAGTTAGACGTTTTGGAGTTAACTATGATTTGGTCGAAGGTGTTTTTTGGTTGTGTCTTGAGTTCTTCGCCCGAAAGAGAAAACAAACTTTTCGGTTCGTCGATATAGTAGTGATTGAGAACCGCAGAATAAACCTCGTACTCATCTAACGTAACTTGAGGCGGCTCTTTGGATGAACACGAAATGAAAAGCAGCGTAGCGCCGAAGACGATAACAGTAAAAAGAAATTTCATCTTTCTCAAATACCTGCTAAGTTCTGCCCGATTCCGTCCGCCTGCCTTGAACGGATCAGATTTTCATACTCCTCCGTGAGTTTTGAATTTTCGCCAGCCCACCAAATCCAAATGTGAGTATCGAGGACTATCATCGAAGAGCTACCCAGTCTTCAGCCGGACAGGCCGGTTCGAACGGATCATCGTATCTCAAAACGCTTCCTTTTAAAGGGTTTACTTGCGGTTCTGTCGCCTTACCGTTGTTATCCAAAACGATTATTTCAACCTGCTTACCATCTTCAAAAGGCAGATCATTTAGAATAACTCGACCATTTGATTGGACCGTGGCCTCGATTCGTACTGCTTCCATACTATTTCTCCAACTTGGATTTTAACACGGTTTTTGTCTGCTTTGAGCGAAATGCGTGCAGCTTTTTGCGAAGTTCGGGGCGCGAGTTTGCGAGTATCGCAACAGCTAACAACGCGGCGTTCTTTGCGCCCGCTTGACCGATCGCGAGCGTGCCAACCGGAACGCCCGCAGGCATTTGGGCAATGGAAAGAAGCGAATCCAGACCTTTCAGAGCCTTGCTCTCTATCGGTACGCCGAGCACCGGCAAGACGGTTTGCGATGCACACATTCCAGGCAGATGGGCCGCGCCGCCGGCACCGGCAATTATGACCTCTATGCCTCGGCCTTCGGCAGCCTTTGCGAATTCAAAAAGTAGATCGGGCGTACGGTGAGCCGAGACGATCTTACTCTCGTGCGCAATGCCGAATTCATCCAGCGTCAACGAGGCAATCTCCATCGTCGGCCAGTCGGACTTACTGCCCATGATGATAGATACTATTGGTTTAGAAGTCCTTTTCACTTGTGACGATTTTATCGCTTTCTCACCCTGCCTTCGATCCTGGGCTGATAGGTTTCAAACTGTTTTAGATATTTAATCATCGCCTGCAACATTTCGATACCGGTATTTTTGTAAGTAAGCGTTTTCTTAAACACTAAAAAACCATCGCCACCATCGGCTAAAAAGTTTGAAGTCAGCACTTTATAAGTCTTGTTGTCATCGAGCGGCGCTCCTTTGATATTGCATTTGGCGATTCGGTTTCCAATAGGCTTGCTTTCGTCATAAACGAATTCCACGCCTTTGGAAACCTGCAAAATTCCATTAGTTAAACCTGCCCCGTGTTCAAAAATGGCTCGCATATCGCTGCCTTTCATTTCCAATTTAACAATCGTATTTGGGAACGGAAACGCTGAAATCAATTCGCCGACGGTTACAATTCCCGCATCAATGTCTTGACGCAAACCGCCGCTATTTGTAACCGCAAAGTCGTATTCGGGATGTGAGTTGAGCATTGCATCGGCAACCATATTTCCCATCACGGATTCTTCGCCGTAGGAGCGTGTGAAAGGTTCGGTTGTCGTTGTAACTTGTTCTTCTGTAATGGTTTTCAGCTTATCTTTCCATTTGTTGATGACTTTGAGCATTTCGGGATCGTCTTCAACTTCGTCATCATACAAATAATTCAGATGGTTTTTGTAACTGGTAATTTTGTCGAGTTTTTTGTCGTAGGTCAGTTCGATTTTTCCAAGCTCAATCGTGTACGCATCCGTCGAAACGATGATTGTGCCGTTGGAAACCAGCGGTTCAGACAATCCACTATGCGGATGTCCCGTCACCATAATATCAATGCCCGAAACTCGTTTGGCGAGTTCAACATCCCGGTCGTGATTGCGGGGAACGTCCTTCGCTCCGGTCGAAGACTGCGTGCCGGGAATTCCTTGGTGAATAATCAAAACAATCAGGTCGGTTTTGTTCTTTAATTCCTTGATATATCTTCGCAGATAAATTTCTTCATCTCGCACCTCAACGCCTTTTATCATTTCCGCTGAAACCGTATCGTAAAAGGCAAATTTTCCGTGCAAACCGATTATTCCAAGCCGAATTCCATTAACATTTTTGATGATATACGGTTTATTCCAATGCAGTTTATCCGTGCCTTTGAGAAAAATATTGCCGTTGAGAAGCGGAAATTTTGCCCGTCGAAACTGTTGCAGAGCGTTTTCCCAACCGTAATCAAATTCGTGATTGCCGACACAAACCGCATCCAATCCAAGATAATTCATCGCATCAATCACCGCCTCGCCTTTCGTCAACGAGCTAACATACGGACCCGCGAAAAAGTCCCCCGCATCAAAATAAACCGTGTGCGGATTCGCAGATTTTTCTTTTTTAACCAACGTGGCAATATTGGCAAAACCGCCGACTTTTCGAGTTTTGCTCACCCAAGGAACGATGTGCGGCTCTAAATACGAGTGTAAATCGTTGGTGTACAAAACCGTAATTTTTTTTGTTTGCGTGTACGAGCACGGAACTAGCGCGGTGTAGAGAACGAAAACCCACAGCAGTGCTAATCTCTTCATTTTAAATCACCTGTGCCGAGTAACCTTTTGCTCCGTCGAAATTGTAAAGGTTCTCGGTTTTGATCACGTCAAGGCTGGCTGTGTTGAAACGGCTGAGCAGCGAAATGATCTGTTCGTGTGTAACGGCATTTCCTTCGCCTGCTTCGGCGACGAATGCAAACGCCCGATTATTTTGCCGAAAACAAAAAGGACGAAGCCGAAACTTCATCCCTCATCTTTCGTTTACTGTCCTTGTCCCAGCGAATAGCCCGGCTGGCCGTCGAAGTTGTAGAGATGTTCGGTTTTGATAAAATCCAGTCCGGCTGCTTCGTATCGGGAAAGCAGATCGATAATCTGGTTGTGTGTAATCACTCCGTTTTCATTGTCGGAAATAAAGCGGCAGCGCCAATGATCGACGCAGAACGTGTCGGAAAATCCTTTCGGATAGACCTTTGTGCCGCGGTTGGAGATCATTATGAGTTTCAAACCGCCGCCATTGAATTTTTCAATTTGTTCACCCAGCTCGTTAGCCGCACCGTAAAATTTGCCGTTCCACCAATTAACAAAAACGTCCACGCCGACCAGCTCTTTTTTCTGCGGCTCGCGGATCGAGTAAATCGGTTTCCGGTCGGCTTCGGCGATCTCTTTGACCTTCTTGTATTCGATTGCCTTGAGTGTTTCAGGCTTTTGACCAATGCGATCGACGACCGCCTGTGCAAATTCGCGCGTTCCGACCTTTTGCTTTGACACGCCGTCTTTGAAAATATCGTAGGTATGAACGCCGTCTTCGATCGTTCGCAGCCAAGCATTGTGGGCAAGCTCGGCTATGTCGGGCTGATTGAGATGAACGAGCATCATCACCGCGCCCAAAAACAAACCGGACGGATTCGCCAGATTCTGTCCGGCACGACGCGGCGCGGAGCCGTGAATCGCTTCAAACATCGCAATATGTTCGCCGATGTTTGCCGAACCCGCCAGACCGACCGATCCGGCTATCTGCGCGGCAACGTCCGAAAGAATGTCGCCGTAAAGGTTCGGCATCACGATGACATCGAAATTTTCCGGCGTGTCCGCCATTTTTGCCGCGCCGATGTCAACGATCCAATGGTCGGATTCGATCGACGGATATTCGGCGGCAATTTCATCGAAGATCCTGTGAAACAAACCGTCGGTTTGCTTCATAATGTTGTCTTTGATAAAGCACGTGATTTTCTTGCGGTTATTGAGCGTTGCGTATTCAAAGGCGTAGCGGACGATCTTTTCACAGCCCGGACGGGTGATGAGTTTCAAACACAACTCAACCATGTCTGTTTGCCGGTATTCGATGCCCGCGTAGGTGTCCTCTTCGTTTTCGCGGACGATAACGACGTCCATCACGGGATGCTTTGTATCGACGAACGGATGATACGAAACGCACGGGCGAATGTTAGCGTAAAGCCCTAAAGTTTTGCGGACCGTAACATTCAGCGATTTGAAACCGCTGCCTTGCGGAGTGGTGATCGGGGCTTTAAGGAAAACCTTTGTCCGCCTCAGACTCTCCCACGATTCCGGCGCAATTCCCGCCGAATTGCCCGACAGATAAACCTTCTCACCGATGTCGATCGTTTCGATATCGATCCGAGCACCGGCTTCCTTCAAAATATGCAGCGTTGCGGCCATGATCTCCGGCCCGATGCCGTCTCCGTGTGCAACTGTAATAGGAACATTTGACATAATTTTTACCCGGACTGAATGAGTGATTTTAGCGGAAATATGATCGGTTGGCAAAGAATCGGCTGCTTGCGGTTATAATACAAGAAATATTGCGTGGTTCGTTCAGTAGGTCATGAAAAGTAACATTCTATTAATTGCGATTCTTCTTCTCGCGGCAAACGCCGGTTTTGCTCAGAGCGTCGATGCGATACAAAAACGTTACGCCGAGATATCTGAAAAAGCTCGGCTTTGCGAGGCGGACGACGATCAAGGCGAATACGGCGAGCTTGTGATGAACACGCTCGCGATCAACAGCCGTGGTCACCAATGGCGAGCCGTCGGCATCTATGGCCAAACTTACAAATTCTTTTATAAGGGCGGCGATAACGAACGGCGACTCTATCCAGATCAGCTAGTTTTCGTCGTCAATGAGCGGAAAGTCTCGAACCGCAATTACCGTGAGGAGTATCTTTTTTCCGACGCGGGCGCGCTTGTGTACTATTTTTATAAGGACGACGTATTGGCCGATAAGCCCTCCGGGATCAAGGTCTGGTTCTCGGCCCAAAAAGCTGTCCGCATCGAGCAAGACGGCCGCATCCGCAACCGAATGACCAAGGCCGACGTATTTAGCACGAACCAGCGCCTCGCCACTGCCGCGAGGTTGATGCAGTTTTTTAAGAGGTCGATAGAGCTCTGATCAATTAGTTATGAAAAAGCAATTTTATAGTTTTCTAATATTACTTTCGTTTGTTGTAAGCGTTTCTGCCCAAAAGGCTCAACCTGCTCGCGTCGATGCGCTCGAAACAAATCTTCGCGAACATGTCACTTATCTGGCGTCCGACAAACTCGAAGGCCGGCGCACGGGCGAAAAAGGCGCGACATACGCCGCAGGTTATATCGCAAATCAGTTTGCAAAGCTGCGGCTCAAGCCCGGAGCGAGATCTGCAAACGGAAAGCCATCTTACATGCAGCCGTTCTCATACACGCCGGTGCGCGACCCGCACGCTGCGCCGCCGGGAGCGCAGGCACCATCGGCTGCACCGGCCAAGTCTAACGGTAAAGCCGGTTATAACATCGTCGGAATCCTCGACGGCACCGATAAAGTTCTTAAAAACGAAGCCATCGTCATTGGCGCGCATTACGATCATTTGGGCCGCGGCGGGCAAGGCAGCCTTGCGGCGAATTCGAGCGACATCCATTACGGCGCCGACGACAACGCTTCGGGAACGGCGGCTATTATCGAGCTTGCACGCCAATTTGC
>JANOGL010000295.1:0-1605 GCA_031405985.1 Acidobacteriota bacterium
GCAAATTGAAAGAAATTCTAACTAAAAAGGAGGCAGGTTTGTTCTTTTGTCAGAACCCAGTCAACCAACCCATTCTCACACCATCGAACGTGTGCCGATCGAAGTGCGCTTGACATCCAGGGGTAACTTCATAGATGACCCAAAATCTTACCCGAAATCTTGCTGACCAAAGCCGTCTATTGCACGTGCTGGGACGACAACATAATCTTCACCGTCAACACCGCCGGCGATGATATTTCGGTAGCGACAAAGCCGAGCAATTAATCGCCCCCTCCTCCTCGCCCTTTCGCCCTTTCGGCCATTGACGATTAACGATTTACGATTTACTATTTCCCCACGCACTAATAAACAGGAGAACACCGCGTGTTGGTTGTAAAACCCAGTAATGACGACGCCTGCCCAAGCGGCAAAGGCACTCGTGCGCGGACATTGCTAAAGGTCATTGCTGCATTTGCGTTTTTGTTTTTCGCGGCGGCTAACACTCTAGCTCAACCGCAGAATTTCGGGATGCAGATGCACGTGATCAATATTGGTCAGGGCGAAGCCATTTTGCTCGAATTTCAGAATCACGCTGTCCTCGTCGATACCGGTGCTGAAGACACGGACGACGCCGACCGATACGAGCGATTTCTGACGAATTATCTCGACAGTTTCTTCGAGCGCCGCACCGACCTCAGCCGGACGCTTTACGGCGTGGTGCTCAGCCATCCGCATCCCGATCACGCCAAGCATCTTATGAGCGTGCTCGATAAATACAATGTCGAAACATTTATCGAAGGCGGCGGCCGCACAAATCAGACAAAAGGCATCCTCAACAGCGTCAAGGCCCGGCTCAAATCCGATGGCAGACAGCGCATCGTCCTGACAAATAACAAGCTCACAAACAAGAATAAGGCCGACGCGAATCTCACTGCCTGGCTCAAAGACATCAGCGACCGCTCGAGTGCCGAAGTGCGTTTCCTGAGCGGGCGGCGATATTGCAGTAACGAGAATAACGATTCGCTTGTGATGCGTGTGCAGTTCGGGCAAAAGAGTTTCCTGCTCGTCGGCGACTGGGAAACAGAGGACGAGGCTCCGAACAACTGCGGCGGGCTGATACGTTATCTGACGAACAAGTTTAAAAACACAGACGATCTCGACGTCGACGTTTACAAGGTCGGTCATCACGGCTCATACAACGGCACAAATGACGCGATACTCGCCAAGATGTCGCCCGACTACGCTGTGATCTCGGCCGGCAAGTTCGAGGATAAATCTCCGGGCGGATTTCACGCGTTCCAATTCGCTCACCCGCGCGGTCACCCCGGCGAAAACACGACGCGCGACTCACTGCTAAAGATAATCGCGGCCACCAAAAAGACACGTCCCGCGACCGAGGTCTATTATCTCGATAAGGTTCCAAAGAAAAAGAAGGTCAACGGCGTGATGAAAACCGTCAGCGTAACGAAGCGCACCGACTTTACCCTGACCAAAGCCGTCTATTGCACCTGCTGGGACGACAACATAATCTTCACCGTCAACACCGCCGGTGACAATATTTCGGTCGGGACAAAAAAACAGTAACTAATCGCGAGGCTTTCGGAACGGATAGCTAAAATCTTGACG
>JANOGL010000500.1:0-10801 GCA_031405985.1 Acidobacteriota bacterium
GGCACGACATACATCGTGCGCCCCGCCATACAGCCGTCAAATTTCTTCTTTAAGATGGCCTTCATCTCTGTCGGCGCCATCCAGTTGTTCGTCGGCCCGGCGTCGCCTTTCGCACGCGAGCAGATGTAAGTTCGGTCCTCAACCCGCGCAACATCCGACGGATGCGAGCGAGCGAGAAAGCTGTTCGGACGCTTCGCTTCGTTCAATTTAATAAACGTGCCGCTCTCAACCATCTCGGCGCACATTTTGTCGTATTCAGCCTGAGAACCGTCGCACCAGACGACGTCGTTCGGCTTGCAAAGCTGCACAGCCTCGGTAACGAACTTGATCAACTCTTCATTCGTGATCGAGGAAGGTACTTTCAGATCGGTCATAAAATTTCTCCACCCAAAATCTTAATATAAACCCATTAATTACGGGAAGAAACGAGTAATAAGCCTCGGTTTCAGCAGTTATTTGATTAGCTTATCACAGCATAAGTAGTTGTCGGTAGTCCGTGGTCGGAGCCCCACCCGTCGTTGGATTGTATAAAATCATAATTTCCTATATTATGATTTCACTATGAAGACAAGACAAACCAAACTACTGAAGGTTCCGGCAAATGGGCAAATTTGTATTGGGAAGTCATGGGCCGGACGACACATTCTTGTCGAAGAGGTCGGGGACGACAAGATCCATATTTCGTCGGGTGTTTTTGTTCCGGATTCGCAAAGGACATTTCACACACAAGGAGCCAATACATCCTTAGAATCATTTAATGAATGGGAAAGTGAAAATTCGGCAAAGGGCACTGATGTTGAATCTTTATTCACTTCTTTAAGAAAGAAAAAATAAACACGTGCCCGGTAAATCAAAGCCCATTTCCACTCAGCATGAGCTTGTCGAATGTGATTTGGAATTTCCTCGCATCATCCAGGAGCTTTCCGAACTTTCACTGAATGAATTAAATCAAGTTGAAGCATCCATTTTGAAGATCAACCAGATGACTTGGGATCAGCTCTACAAAACCTCTTCAAAAACACAAAAGAGAGGCTTGAACTGGGAGCCTATAGCCGGACAAACAACCAGATCGGGTAAAACGATCGCGTCAATTAGAATCTCAAAGAAATTTCGAGCCAGAGTCTGTCGGGACGGAAAATTCATGCGATTCATTTCTCTTCATCCCGACCATGACAGCGCCTACGACGAGTCCGGCGGAGAAAATCTTTAGAAGCATATGTCGCCTTCGCCGGCGGCCGCCCAAAGGTCTTTAGAATAATGCCCTACTTCCGCGCTTTGATACCAAAAACTTTAATCGCACCAGACAACAACGTTCGGCTTGCACAACTGAGCGATCTCGGTGACAAACTTGATCAACTCTTCATTCGTGATTGAGGAAGGTACTTTCAGATCGGTCATAAAAAATTTCTCCAACCAGAATTTTAATGTAAACCCGTTAATTACGGGAAGAAACGAGTAACAAGCCTGCGTTTAGGGAGTTATTCGTTTAGCTGATCATAGGTACTTATTCAGAACCACCCGCGGTATCTAGTGGGGTGGAATTAACTCGATAGTGAACTAAAGTGTGAATCGCAACTGTCGCGACGATGATCGCGCCGCCGAGGATGGCCCAGCAATCCGAATGCGGAATGCGGAATGCGGATTGCGGATTTAAGACGGCTCATCCCGAATCAGTCCGGGTTTGGATGCGATATTGATTGAGGGTATGTAGTACCACTGTCGCGACTATTATGGTGCCTCCCAATACTGCCCAATTCGATGGTCTCTCGCCAATTATTAAAAAAACCCAAACCGGATTTAGCAGTGGTTCGATGAAGCCGATGATCGACGCGTCGAGCGGGCGCGTGCCCTCGCGAACGCCTTTGATAAAGAGAATATATGAGATTCCGATCTGAAAGACGCCGAGGAATGACACGGCAAAGATATCGGTCGCCGTGATCGTCGGAATTGCGGCGACGCCGTTTGGCAGAGTGAGAAACGCGAGCAGAAAGTTGCCGTAGATAACTGTTATTACAGGATTTATACGTTGCTGGGAGAGAACCACCCCGTCAGCGGAAGCCGCTGCCACCCTTCCTTCGTAAGGAGGGGAGCTTTTTGGATTCCCGGTCGCACGCGGATGTCGTAGCAGCATTATGTATAGGCCGAGAAAGATGCCGCTGCCGAGCGCGGCGATGTTGCCGCGGGTTTCGCCTAGGCTCAGGTCGCCGACAAAGAACAGCGACATTCCGGCGATGCAAAACACCACTGTTACGAGATCGCGGACGTGAAATTTTTCGCCGATCACGAATGGGGCGAGTATCAGAATGTAAATTGGCGCGGTGTACTGCAGAAAGATCGCGTTCGCGGCGGTCGTGTGCTTGGTCGCCCAGACGAAGAGAAACAGGAGTGTCGAGTAGATCAGTGTTGCCAGAACACCGAACCCATTTATCCGCAGGCCATTCCGCCAGGTGATGACGAGAACCGTAATTGCGGCGAACAGCGAGCGGAAGAACGTGACTTGATACGCATCGAGCGACGTGAGTTTGATAAAAAGCCCGCCGGTGCTCCATAACAGCACGGCAATGAGGACAAATATCGCTGGGGAAACTGTTCTGTTTTCGGACACGCGAGAATATATTATCGCTGCGCGACAATCTTTGCGAAAGGGAGATCGCATTTACGCAAAGAATTGTAAAGCACGCCGCCCCAAATTTTGCCTGGCAACTGGAAATGGGTTACCCTGATCGAACAAGTTTCGTAAGAATCAGCAATTATGATATTTACTTTCGCCCTCGCCTTTTTCTTTACACTTAGTTTTTGTGCCGCGGCTTTAGCTCAAACATCGCCGCGAAAGGACTTTCCGGGCATAAAAATTTCTAATTTTGGCCAGATGGACGAGCGCTTTTATCGTGGTGCACGTCCCAAAGAAGGTAAAGGGCAGTTTGAAGCCTTAAAGGCGCTCGGCATCCAAACCGTGATCGATCTCACGGATACGCCGAAAGCGTATGAGAGACGCGAGGCAGAACTCGCTGGCCTAAAATACATCAACATTCCGATGGAGGACGACGATTATCCCGAGGCCGCGACCATCGACTTGCTCACAAAGACGATCAACGACCCTGAGACTGGCATTTTCTACGTGCATTGCGCCGGCGGGCGTCATCGCACCGGCGTCACAGGCGCGATCTGGCGTTTTACGAAGTACGGATGGGACTACGAACGTGTTTATCTCGAGATGAAGAATTACGATTTTTACACGCGTTGGGGACACGGAGAGATGAAGACGTTTGTGAAAGATTATGCGGTTCAGATGGCTAAACAGAAATCATTGACGACCGCCGAGTCGCCAACTGCCCCGGAATTGCAGTAGTTAAAATCTAAATTAAGATCAGGGCGCCGAGCGACTATTGAAAGATGTCGCCGGCGCTTTTTGTTTTCGACCACTGGATGCCTTCGATATTCTCTTCGTCGGCGGCGAGAATGCGGTCGCTTAGTTTGTCGGTCGTGAGATTGAGCCGCAAATTAAGATAGTATGAGATCGACCCGATCTGCTTTTTCTCGTCCGGCGGTTCGATCTCGCGAACTTCGGCGTCGACTTTTAGGCGGTCGAAAATTTTCATTAAAATCTTCTGGGTTCTCTCAGGATCGCGCGTTTTGACCGCTAGTTCCATCGATCGCAAGATCTGCTCCGGCTCCTTGAACTCGAGCAGCCAAAGTAGCACAAGCGAAAACAAACAGAGCGCAATTCCGAGATCCCAGCGTCCAAAGCCCGCAGCCAACCCGAGAGCCAAACTTATCAGCAGGACGGTGATCTCTTTGGGGTCGCGAATGTTTGTGCGAAATCGCACGAGGGATGCGGCAGCAAAGATAGCGAATGCGCGCGCCGCGTTGTCGCCGACGACCATCATTAGCGCGGCAGCGACTACCGACAGTAATATCTGCGTTTGCGAGACAAAAAGGCTGCGGCGAAAGAGCGGAACATTCTTACGCGGCCGAAATGCGAGGATGCCGGATAAAACAACTGCGAGCAGAAGGCGCTGTATGATCTCGATGGTGCCTATAAATGTCGAATCTGCTCCGCTGCCGGTTGAATCTTCGAATATTTTTGCGAGGAAGAATTTTTCTTCGGCAGGCGGCGTCGTAAAGCCATTCGAATTTTCCACTGCTCGTGCGGCAGGAGCTTGCATACGGAAAAACTGCGGTGCAAACATCGCCATTGCCGCGACGCCGAGCGCCCCGAACAGCAGCAGACCGAAGACAAATATTGAGCGCGATCTTTTCATGATTTAATTACGGAGAAACGTAACGCTGATTGCCGGCGTTATCAAGTTCGGCTATGCGTTTCTTAACTGTTGCGGAGAGCAGGTCGAGATCGGTCTGCGAATAGTTTGCCGCACGGAACGCGTCATTGATCTGTGCATCACTGAGCTGCTTGAGCAGATCGGCGAGCCACCGTGCATCGGCAACCGTAAAATTCCTCATCCGCGATCTGTTTTTGCCGTTGTAAACGACGTTCACCTTGCCGCGCTTTACGCTGCTCACAAATTTTGCCCGTGCATAGTCGCGAGGATTATTTCGGCTGCGGCCGATGCGCCAAAATAGCGGCAAACTGTTGCTGCCGGTCTTACCAAAACTCACGCCGAGATCGCTGATCACGTATTTTCGTGCATTTCCGTCTTTGATAATGACGTTATTTGCGCTCTTCATGTCCCAGTTATTAATAAAGGCCATCATTAACTTGAGACCCTGCATTTGTTTAGTGCGCTCGAACGGCGTCTTGCCCCACTTCCAGTCTTTACCACGATCGAGATTGTCGGGACGCGCTTCGAGACGAACGTTATTGAAGGTCCCTTTTCCCGGAATGGTCAATTTCGGAACGAGGTAATTTATTTCACTGACATAGCCGATCGCCGAGATCAGCCTGACGGCGGCGGTTTCGGTTTGCGCTTCGAGACCAATCTTGGCGACCCAGATTTTGCCCGAGCCGTCCTTGATTCGATATTTTGTCGAATATCCGCCGGTTTCTTGTTTAAGAAATGTGACCTGCGAAAGATCCGGCTGCATCTCGCTGCCGCCGGGACCGAGGTAAAGATCCTGCTGTGAAATGCTTTTGCTTTCCCAAAGGACCGGAATTCCGGTGTCAACTTTCTTTTTATTTTGGGCCGCGATATTAACGCTCAATAAAAAGACAGCTGTGATAAATACAGCGATTAGTCGAATTACTTTCAACATCTGTGTTACTCCCTATAGTTGACGGACAACATTACTTTGTTTTAAGTAAACCACGGGCGTCGGTATGGAAGTGAACAATGCAGTCGCGCTTTTTCTACGTGGCCGTATCGCCGCCTGCAGTTGCTTCTTTTACGACTTCGCGTAAGTTCCTAGCCGACGTTGTCGCAGGTTCGAGCTCGACTTCCTCAACGTTGCCATAAACTTTTTTGCCAAACACACCGTTCCACGGCGGAATTACGATCGTCACATTTCCGGTTGCGCGAGCCTGACAAGCAAGGCGCAGCAGCGGCTGTTCGTCGTCCGGTTGATTGTAGCCGAAAACCTTCATCTGACGACGTTCACGGCGTGCAACTGGTGTCAGTTTCTCCTGTCCGCCAAGCACGCCGATCCAACATGTGCCGCACGAAGCCGACGTACATTCTATCGGCACAGGGCCTTCCCAACAGCGGTTGTCGGCAGCCTGCCAGTCCTCCGAACGATCTTTTTGCGAAGCTGTGACGATCTCTTCGTCGGCGATGATAGGGAATTTGCCTTCGTGTGTAAGGGCGGAATAGCTGACCGAGTATTTTTTATCGATGGTCTTCAAAAAACCAAAAATCCCTTGCGAATCGTCTTTTGCACGCTCGGCGACGACGGAATCGGGCGATTTTTTCATCACGCTTGACGGAACGCGGACGCCCTCGTCCGCATCTTCGCTCGCTATCTTAAATGCATCGAGCCCAACTTGATTCAGTGTCATCAACCCGACAGCAGAGATCGCATTGGTCAACGATCGATCGGCCTGCACCTTTTCGGCGACGTGCATTCCGATGTTTTTGATTAGATCGACGAGTTTTTCAGGTTCTTCGAGTTTATCTTCGGTCTCGGTCTTTATCGCGCACTTAACGGCCTTCCAATACCGATGCCCGTAAAGAAACTTGTGCGAAGTGTCGATACGATCCTTTAACTCAAAACCGCCCTGCATCGCCAGCCCGCGAAGCGTTTCTTCTTTATTTTCGGCCGCGTCGATAAAACCCTTTAAGTTCAACGGATAAAACCGAAACCAGATCTGCACGGCGTTCCGATCAACTTCGTGAATGCAAGGAAGCAACTCGTCGATAGCCGCTAGCCAGTCGGCCTCACTAAATTTATTTAAATGATCTGTTAATGCATTACTCATAACTTACAAAAGCAAACCAAAGAGTTAATCAAAAAATGAAGTAACTATCAAACATCGGATTGATTGTTTTGTGTTTCAACTGCTTGACAAACTTCGGGGAGGGCAATATTTTTACATAATTAAAACGTCGCTTTATATTCTCCCAATGGGACGACGCATTTTCCATATTATCAATCAGCTTTCCCAATCCTTGGGCCGCTCTTGGTCTGTCTCGGACATGGCCGACGAAATTAAAATGTCGGCTTCTCATTTTCAAAAGAGGTTCAAACAAGTAACTGGCTCAACACCGATTGCCTATCTCAACGATTTGCGTCTAGAAAAAGCTCGGGAGTTACTTAAGGACGACAATTGCTTCCTTCAAATCAAAGAGATCGGTAATCAAGTTGGTCTCGCCAATGATAGCCATTTCACTCATGACTTTAAGAAGAAATACGGCCTGACGCCTTCCGAATATCGCAAACAACAATGGCGAAACGAACACCCAACATCGCCCGATGGACAGGAATAAGACTTTTCGCCAAGAGATAATGCCTCCCGCCAAGAGATAATTGTTGAACATAAATGATCAGAAGCGATAATTTGATTCTAGCCAAGCTTTACAAAACTTAAGAAGAAGGAAGGAAAAAATTATGCGTAAAATATTTCGTGAATTACCACTGCGAAGAATTCTTTTGGTCTCGATTATTCTCGGTTCTTTGATTGGATTATTCAACACGTCCGCTCAGGATATAGAATTAGAAGGACTTACTTGTCGGACTACGGCCTCGGGTTGCACCATTGAAGGTTGTCACAATTCCAAACCAGACGGTAGCGGGTATATTGTTTGTCTATATTCTGGAACAAATTGCCCGCCATTAAACCAATATCAACAATGATTAACTTTGGGCGAAAAGGAGGAATAGAAATGCGAAAGAGCATATGGCTGAATTGTTGGATGTTTTCTTTGACTCTGTTTTCAGTATTCCTCCTTTCGTCGGTCGTCTTGTGTCAAAAGCAACAAACGAAAAATGCTCACGAACTTCTCGTTTGGCAGCAACGCGTGAACGGACTGACAGACGGTATCCTTAACGATTCTACGTCGATCGCTGATTCCGAAAGGGCCATGTATCTCGCTCTATTGGCAAAGATGTGGTGGAAGCCCGATCAAGTGGAAGCCAAAAAGTACTTAAAAAAGTCGGCTTACACAATGTTGAGTGATTTGGAGTCGGACGACAAGACCAACCTTGCTAAGAAGCTTAAATACAGTCAAAAGACACTCCAAATTATTGCCGGATTGGACGAACAATTGAGCCAGTCATTGGCGGAAAAGATAGCTAAGATCCTCGAGGCTAAGGGAAATAGCGGCAAGTCGAATGCCGATTCGTTTGTTATGATCGCGCTTCAGGTTGTTGAAAAGAACCCGGGTCTTGCGTTCGCACTTGCTGTTAAATCGCTCACTTTTGGAAATTCGCCGGATCTACCTGGATTGATCTCGGAGTTGAATTTGAAGGATTCAAAACTCGCTGAGAACCTATTTCAGCTTTCGCTGGGAGCCGCCCGACGAAACTACGACTACTCATTCGTTGGCACCCTCGGAAATTATGTGTTCTCGGTTCGCAATGGCAAGACATTCTCGGACTCGGCACGCCGTTCATATCTTGAGCTACTCGGTGAAATTCTCTCAGTTGCCGCCTTGAACGAGGTGGATCGGTCGCGGTGTGAGATCGTGCCGCTCGTAACACCAAACCTGACCAGATTTGACGAATACTTACCGAATCAGTCACTGACTATCCGGCATTATATACAGGTATGCATCCCATTTTTCCACCCATTTACCACAGAGACAACAAAGGCGGAGGGTCGCGGCGATGAACCGCAGACGGTTGATGAGTTGATTCGAGCCGCTAGAGACACTAACGACCGGGGACTGAAAGCCCGCTACTTCTACAGAGCGATAGCGAAACTTGATCAGATTAAGGAATTCGATAAGATCATCTCTCTGCTCGACGATATGACCGAAGACGAGGTCAAGGCTATGGGTGTTGGGTGGGACAGTTGGCGGGTTAAATATGCCTGTCAGTCGGCATTCGTTTATTTCGAGAGTAAAGACATGCCTTCGTCTTATTGGATCATTAACCAGACTCCGAAAAAGAATCGTCCTTACGTTCGGTTTTGCTTGGCATATAAGGTTTCGACGGTTGAGTACCGGGAGTTCATTCTCGAAAACCTCGAAGAAATACGAAGGGAACTTAGCTCGCTCGAAGTTCCCGCAATGCACGCCGGCAGCAACTATCTTTCGCTTGCGCGGTTTTACCTAAGAATTCAACCTGCCGAAGCGGAAGGCATGTTTCGGGAGGCGGTCAAATACATTAACAAAACCGACAATGACAATCCTGACTTTGTTCCGGAAAAGGACTATGCACCGCTACAGGACTACGTTCGTCTTCCGTTTGAACTCCTTGAAACGGACGAAAACAGTATAGATAGTTCGTTGGCAAATATTAGCTCTCGTCGAAGTCGGGTACGGTTGAAACTTGGGTTGCTGGAATCGTCCCTTCAAAAGTTAGTGGATGTGAAGAAGAAGGTGGAATTGGAAAGCAAAGAGAAGAAGGAATAACTCCTTATAGCATGAAAACCTTAAAACTAAAGGTGTTATCCGTTGCGATCTGCTTGGTCTTAACGCTCGGCATTGAGTTAGCAATTAGGGGCTTTCCATATTTCGTGAATCTTGTTGAAGACTTTCGCGGCTATGATTATGAATCAAAAATTGCAAAGCAATACGGCTGGATCGGACCTAAGCCCGGAGAAATTTTGGACCCGAACTATTTGGTGAATACAAATGGCACTACTCTCTACCAGCTTCCGAAGAACGAACTTATCCTTCTGACTGTAGTTGACCCAGGAACTGGCGCCTGTAAACAAACTCGAGAACAGATGCTTTTCTTAGACGAGAATTTGCAAGGCAAAGGGGTTGACCGTTTTATAGTTTGTTTTTCTCAGAAAGTGTCGCCTTCTGATCTGTCTGAGTATGTTAAATCGATTAACTTAAATACGAGTTCGCTTAGTTGGACGAATGGGCTTGAGAGCATTTTACCGTCCATAAAAGCGATAGTATTCCCATCACACATCCTGATTGATTCCGACGGTATTGTTATCAAGAGCTTTCCCGGAACGAGCAACGAAAAGCTTGTTCGGGACAGAATGGCTCGAGAAGTGCTCAGACAAGTGATGGTCGAAAAGAATCGACGGAGCCCACACTTTTATTAAATCCTTGTATTCCTTTCTGGCCGTCGGTCGTCTACGTATTTCCACCACTTGTTTGAGCCCTCAGTTGAGTCTAGAATTTCCTTTGATATGACCTTTACGCCGATGACGATCCTATTTTCGCCGCAAGGTGAAGTCCAAAAAATATGTAGGGGGGCGTATCACGATGAGCGAAAAATAGACATCGAAAAGACCCTTGGAATCCGGCTATCTGGGTTAACTCAGACGTTTTGAAGGATTCACGTACCAGGCAAAAAATGCAACAAGAAAACTTCGAAGTCGTGAAGGGGTCTAAGATGGACAGCTTCGGAGGTGCTGAATGAAGACTGATAAGGTCAATTTTCTCGCGGGCTTTGTGGAGAATATTGCAGGATCCTTTGGGTCCTTGAAGCTGGCTTTTTCGATAGTTGCCGTAGGTTGTTTCGGTCAGATCGGAACGGCCCAAATGCCCGCTACGACGCCCCTACCACCGGAAAGGCCCCGTGAGTTAGTCAGATTGCTTGGTGACGCTCGTCTCGCGGCACCCGAGATCAGCGTCGATACTTTTCTAAAGGTAGCTAAATCCAAAAAGATAACGGAACCCGTCTGGCGGAGGCAAATTTTAGAAGAAGCCTTTCGCGCGGCTGACGAGGTAAAATATCCGGTTCGCCGCAAGGTATTTCCAGTCAAAGGTATTCCTGTAGACACGAATTCCGGTTATCTTTCTTATGCCTACGACCTGAAACTCGACGCTCTTTCGCTGAAAAGTAGGTTGATCAGGCAGCTTGTTGAGGGTGACAAGGAACGGGCAAAGCAGATCGTATTCGAAATGGGTGGCCAACTCGGCCTATCACCGCTTGAATGCAAAGATACGCTTGTTTATTATCCGGCCGACATCTATGGAGCTGTTGCTGCCGTCGCCAAGGCCGTTTTTACCAAAAAAGAAATTGCAGAAGGCATCCGGGCATTATACGTGGCGCCATGGTTTGAGAATATTAATTCTCCGTCGCAGGCCGGACCGGCATTTGATCTTTTAGCGGAACTTCGTGGTTCTCCCGTGGAAAAACAATTACTTTTCAACGCTCTGGCCAAGGCCATTAACCGTAATTTCAATGATGACCGGTCGTTTAGCTATGCGATTGAACGAGATCAACTGGCAGCAAAGGTTGGACGACTCGTTTCCGGAACGGGAGACGAACACCTAAAAGC
>JANOGL010000330.1:0-8415 GCA_031405985.1 Acidobacteriota bacterium
ATCTTGGAATGGACATGCCGCTGGTGGCTTACGGTCACGCGGGTTATCCGCTGCTTATGTTCCCGACGGCGGCGGCGGACTATTTGGAATACGAGCGGTTTTATCTTGTCGATTCGATAAAAGAGTTTATCGAGGCGGGCAAGATCCGCGCGTACTCGATAAACTCGGTAAATAAATATAGTTTGCTGAATCGCGAATCGCATCCGGGTTGGAAGGTCGAGATGCTCACGCGTTACGACAACTACATCATGGACGAAGTCCTTCCGCTGATCCGCAACGAATGCGGAGCGGACGCACGGCCGTTGACGACCGGTGCTTCGCTGGGAGCGCTTCTCGCGGCAAATACGTACTTCAAACACAGCGACAACTTTCGCGGCACAATCGCGATGAGCGGCAGTTACGACATT
The DNA here is from genome assembly GCA_031405985.1 of Acidobacteriota bacterium. GTDB lineage: Bacteria > Acidobacteriota > Blastocatellia > Pyrinomonadales > Pyrinomonadaceae > OLB17. The sequence continues at coordinate 408 of JANOGL010000330.1, forward strand.
TATAATTACCTCGACAAGGGTTACTACGACGAGAACGTTTATTTCAACAACCCTGATATGTATCTCCATAACCTCAATGACGACTATCACTTGCCGCGACTGCGTAACGCAGATTCGATCGTCATCGTCACCGGCCAAGGCTCATACGAAGCCCCCGACCGAAGCCGCGAGTTTTCGTCGCTTCTACATTCAAAAGGCATTCCGCATCGCCTCGACCTATGGGGCAACGACGTCAACCACGATTGGGTCTGGTGGCGACGAATGTTGCCGTATTACTTAGGAGAATTCTGTAACTAAGGCAAAAATCAACAGCCAATAAACGCAGATGACGCAGATAGGAAATTTCTCCAATCTGCGTCATCCGTGTTTATCTGCGGTTAACTTCTGTTTTGTCGAACTGGCCGCCCACTTACGCAGGCGGTTCTGTCTAGCCGTCGCCTTTTTTGCCTTTGCGTTTGCCGCCGTCTTCGGGTTTTGGTTTTGGCGCTTCGGGTCGAGGCGTTGACTGAATGACCGGCGGTTTTGTGACGACCGGGCGATCCTGCGGATTGTCAGACGGTTTTGTGACACTTGGCGTATCCGGATTGCCGGCCGGTGTGTCGCCACCGGGCAGCGGAGCGTTTGGATCGATCTTTGTGCCCGGTGTGAAAACAACGCCGGTGCGTTTACCTGCAAGGTCGGCTTCTTCGAGTTTCTCAAGTTGCTCGCGTTTTCGCAGCTCCATTTCGCGTTTTACTTCGGTCGGCATCGGAGGAGCAGCAGGGAATCTATCGGCCGGCTTGCCTTTCATAAACGGAATCATGAACGCGTTGAAATATGGCAATGCTCCATGACCGCCGGTCATTCCCGAGCCGAGCGATTCTTTGCGAAGCGGATTGCCCATCCACACGCCTGTACAATAGGTCGGTGTGTAGCCGATGAACCAAACGTCGGTGTGATCGTTGACGGTGCCGGTTTTGCCCGCGAGCGGATGTCCGCTGGCGCTGGCGCCGGCAGCGGTTCCGCCGCCAGCGGTGACGCCGCGCATCATCTCGACCATCGTTAAGGCAGCGTACTCGCTCGTGACTTTTGAACTCGTACCTTCATATTCCTCAAGCAAACTGCCGTCGCGACTGTAAACTTTGCGGATCAGGTGCGGCGCCATGCGAATGCCTTTATTCGGAAATGCGGAAAACGCCGCCGTCATTTCGAGCAGGCTGGCCTCGCTCGCGCCGAGCGCCGACGGCAAACTCGGCGCCATTGGGTTCGAGATGCCAAACCGCCGCACCATTTGCGCTCCGGCCTGAATGCCAACTTGTTCGAGTAGATGCACCGCGGCGATGTTATATGACTTTGCAAGCGCGATCTTCAGCGGAACGTTGGCGTGACTTGTGCTGCCGTCGTAGTTGTGCGGCTGCCAGCCACCGCGTTTAATCGGTGCGCCGCTTACGGTCATGTCCGGCGTCATTCCGTCCTCGACCGCTGCGGTGTAAATGAACGGTTTATACGCCGAGCCCGTTTGTCTCAAACCCTGCGTCGCGTTATTAAATTTACTTGTGTGAAAGTCGTAACCGCCGACCATGCAGACGATCTCGCCGTTCTTTGCGTTGATGCTCACGATCGAGGCTTGCACCTCAGGCACCTGTTCAAGCGTGACATCGAGCATCTGATTGTCTTTATCGACGCCCTTGATCTGAAATTCGGCGAGGAAGCCGGGCTTTAATTCATCGACCGGACGCTTGCCGCTGCGTCCCATGTTGCTGCCGCGAACGACCGCCTTATAACGCCCAAAGCGAACGCCGACCTCATCTGACCCCGGATTAGCTTTTACGACAAGGCCTTTTAGATATTCGCCTTCCTGATAGTCGTCACCGAACCAATCGGGATGTTTGTATGTGTCGAGCGTTTTTTGAATCTGCTTTTCGTCGGTCAGCGGTTGCTCGTTTTCGTCCAATAAAATGTTCTGATATTCGGAACGCCATGCTCGTCCGCGATCATAAGAGCGAAGCCGCTCGCGTATCGAGCGCGTTGCGATCTTTTGCGCCTCGATGTTGATGGTCGAATAAACTTTTAGGCCGCCCTGCGCGACACGAGTCGTGTATTTTTCTTCGAGGTATTTGCGAATCTCTTCGATCGGATAATCCCACGCCGTCGATTTTGGCTGATTTTGATAGTAAGCAGTCGATGCAAGCTGGATCGGTTTTGCTTTTGCAGCATCGACGTCGGCTTGCGAATATTTATCCGGAAAATACTTTGCCATCTGGTCGAGGACGATGTCGCGGCGCATCTTCGCCTTTTCCATACTGCGCGTCGGCGAATACTCGGGCGATTTTGGAATCGCGGCGAGCAATGCTGCTTCCTCGAGATTGAGTTCTTTTACCGATTTACCGAAATAGGTTCTCGACCCGGCCTCAAAACCATACGCACCGGCACCCAAAAAGACATAATTCATATACATCTCAAGGATCTGATCTTTTGTATAAAGCCGTTCGATCTGCAATGCGATGGCCCACTCGTTGACCTTGCGGGTGTAAGTTTGGTCCCTGTAGAGAAAAAGGTTGCGGGCGAGCTGCTGCGTTATCGTTGACGCACCTTCGGTCGTGCCGGTGGTGACGTTTTTAAAGAGAGCGCCGATGATGCGATATGGATCGATGCCGACGTGGCTGCGAAACCGTGCGTCCTCGACTGCAAGCAGCGCGTCCGTGACTTTGTCAGGAACATCCTGAATTTTTAGCGGAATGCGCTTTTCGATGGCGAACTCGGCAAGAACGGTTTCGCCATCGTCGGCGTAAATCGTCGTCACTTGCGGCGGGCGATATGTCGCAAGTGCAGAGACCTCTGTCGAATAGCGAGAGTTGTTGAGATAATATGACGCGAGCACGCCGGTCAGCGCGCCGGCCGACAACGCAAGACACAACGCCGCCACCCAAAACATAAAATCCGACTTGCCTCTCGCATCAGCGATCGGCAACGCACGCAATCTTTCAACTTCTACAGCCACTCTTTACAACCTCCTAGTTAACAAAACGACGCAATTTCACGCTTACAACAAAACCTATCGCTACAAATGTCGATAGCAGTGCCGACAGACCGGCGCTCATTAGCGGCAGCGGAACGCCGATCACCGGCAGCAGCCCAAGAGCCATGCCGACATTCATAAAAATCTGAAACGCCATGCCGCATACAATCGACATTATAACAAGCATCCCGGCCCGATCCGTAGCTTCGCGCGCACCGGCTATCATGCGCGAGAGCAGGAGAGCGTAAGCCAGCAGCAGCGAGACGCAGCCTATAAAGCCTGTATTTTCAGCAGTTACAGCGAAGATAAAGTCCGTTTGCGGTTCGGGTAAAAATTTCAGGACACTTTGCGAAGTTTCGGTGTCGCCCTGATTTCCGGCGAGACCGCCTTTACCGACGGTGATCGTCGATTGGATCGTGTGATAGCCGTAACCGCGCGGATCGACCTGATCTGGGTTTGTGATCGCGAGGATTCGCTCCTGCTGATATCGCTTTATTTTGCCCGTTTTCACGCCGACAAACCACGCGGCTGGAATCATGACCGCTGCAGCGACTAGCGCGATTATTACGTAACGAACTTTAATGCCCGACAAAAAGAACATCGCGGCGAGTATCGGCAAGTAGGTGATAGTCTGTCCGGCGTCAGGTTCAAGCATGATAAGCGCCACCGGCACCGCGAAGATTCCCACGCCGATGAGCATTTCCTTTATGTGAAGGACGTTGCCTTTCTTCGAACCGAAATACTTTGCGAGCATCAACACGGTAGGTATTTTTGCAAACTCCGACGGCTGAAACTGTCCGATCAACGGTAATCTCACCCATGCCTTTTGCCCGTTGACCGTTACGCCGAGCGGCGTCAGCACGAGCAGCAAAAGCACAATTCCGATCACATAGAAAATCGGAGCGGCATCAATGATGCGTCGATAATCAGTCAGACAAACCGCGACAAACGCGACCAGTGCAATGACGATGCCGATGATCTGTTTCGACCAGTAACCTTCGGTTGGAAGCGCGTTGTGTATCTGCCAAACACCGAACGAAGCGATCGCAATGGCGAGCAGAGCCGTCAGCCAATCAAAATCGCGCAGATCGCGTTTTTCAAAAATTGCAACCATCCTATCTCTTCGCGACCTCCTGACCAGTAACCGGCTGTGGGGCACGTTTCACGAGATACGCTTCGTAAATGCCTTTGGCTGCCGGTGCCGCATGGCTGCCGCCAAAACCGACATTCTCGATCAGCGCCAAAACGGCGATCTCAGGTTTATACGCGGGTGCATAGCTCACAAACCACGCGTGGTCCTTTTTGGCGCCGACATCCTTGCCGAGGGCGGCGACTTGGGCCGTGCCGGTCTTGCCGGCGATATCAACATCCGTAATGCGGATAGCCGCTGCGGTTCCGCCGCCGTTTACGACGCCCCACATGCCCTTGAGGACTACGTCCCATTGAGCGTCGGTAGCGGTGATCAGCTTCGGTTCCGGTCGCTGAAAGCCAAAACCATCTCGTGCAGGAAAGTAGTTGTTCGAACCTTCTTCGCCCACAGCCGCGATCGGTTTGAATTCTTTTAAAAAGTGCGGCGTGTACATGCTGCCCCGCATTCCAATCGCAGAAACGGCACGCAGCATCGAGATCGGTGTTACCCACACCGTGTCCTGACCGATACCGGAATAAACTGTTCTGATATCGCTCCACTTTCCTTCAGTCTTTACGACATAGGGCATCCATGATTTTGGCGTCTGCGAAACTTTTTCATTTGGCAGATCGATGCCGGACCGTTTGTCGTAGCCAAAATCTTCGACCATCTTTATAACGCCGTCGATGCCCATTTTCAGTGCGAGACGATAGTAGTAGCCGTCGCATGATTTTGTGATCGCGTAGCTGAGCGGCGGCGTGCCGTGGCTGCCCATACAGCGTGTGAATTTATTACCGATCTTGATGCCGCCGCCGCAGACAAGATTTGAATGTTCAACGGTGATCGCGCCTTGCTGCAGGCCGGCGACCGACTCGGGAATCTTCCACGTCGAGCCCGGCGGATAGCGACCTTGGATCGCGCGGTTGTAGAGCGGGCGGCTTTCGTTCTGCCAATAGGCGGCGATTGCCCGGCGGCCCTCGGGCGAGGAGCTGGCGCGCACAAATATGTTCGGGTCGAACGACGGTGCCGACGCCATCGCGAGCATTTCACCGTTGTTCGGGTCCATCGCGATTATCGTCCCGCGTTTTGTGACGGAACTTGCAAGCTTTTCTTCAGCAGCAAGTTGGATATCGAGATCGATCGTCGTCACGAGGTCTTGTCCCGACTGCGGCTGGACGACCTCGAGTTCGCTCTGCACGCGGCCTCGGCTGTCGACGAGCACCTTGCGATAACCGGGACGACCACGAAGGTATTCGTCGTAATACTGCTCAAGCCCGCCTTTGCCAATAATATCGCCGGCACGAAAGCCTTTATCTTTATACTCGGCGCTCTCTAACTGCTTCGGGCTGATCTCGCCGACATAGCCGAGCACGTGAGCGAGCGTTTCGACGAGCGGATAAAAACGCTGCGGCTGTAGCTCGACACGAAGTTCGGGGAATTCGAGCGAGTGCGATTCGACCCAAGTGATGTCGGCCATATCGACGTTTTCCTTGAGCACCATCGCTTCGAATTCGTTTTGCTTTTTTATAAGATTCAGCCGCTCGACGACATACTGGCGGTCGATATTGAGGCCGTTTGCATAGTCGTCGACGCGATCGTTGACGTTGAGTTTCTTTAACGGTTCGTTTGAGAGAACAACGTTGTAAGTCGGTCGCGAATCGACTAGCAGCTTACCGCTTCGGTCGAGAATCGCGCCGCGCGGCGCCGGTATTGGAATAAAGCGAACACGTTGGCTCTCCGCCCGGTCGCTGTAATAATCGCCGCGAACGATCTGCAAATAATAGAGCCGCACACCCAGCAGCGTCAGCAGCGCGAATGCGAGCACCTGTATCGTGCCGATTCTCGCTGCCCGGTTTTGAGTGTGACTGCCGATCATAAACTAAAGCCTACTTGTTGAGACGTATCGGGTTTCGCCGACGCGTCTGTCTGCGCGGAGCGAACATCTCTCGTTTTTTCTTCCCACGTCCGCGATCTATTTCCATGCTCTGCAACGAGAGATAAATAAGCGTTCCAACAATTGTCGTCCCTATCACCGAGTACGCGATGGTCAGCAACGGATCGCCCGAGGGCGCCTGGCCAAAGAGCCGATGCAGTCCATAGTAAACAAGCTGATTTGCCAAACACGCGCCTGCTATGACGGGTATGCGCAAGATGAGGTTGTCCATGTAGACACGTCTCGCGATCTCGGAAATGGCGTAAGCGACGAGCGTTTTAGCAAAGCCGTTGGCACCGAGCAAACCGCCACTCAAAGCATCGACCGCGACGCCTGAGATACTGCCGAAAAGCAGAGCGCGAATCGAGTTTCGCTGCAACGCCGCATAGACGACGACGATCAGCGGAAAGTCGATAAACGTAAACGGCTCCCAGACATTACGCAATGTCCATTGCAGCAGTATCGCGATCACCAATAAAATTGTCAGTCTGACGCCTTCCATACTTCTTAGTTCAAAGTTCCAACTTCAAAGTTGCAAGCTCTAAGTTCATAACTTTGAACCTTGAACCTTGAACTCAATTTTTCTTCACCGCATTCGGCACGGTTTGGTTGAATTGCGGTTTTTCCGCCGGTTCGTAAAAAAGGATGCCGACCTCCTGCATCGAACTCAGCCTCGCAGCCGGCTGAATCTGTATCTGATGCGTTGTTGTCGCCGAACCGCTGACGACGTTTACGATCTCGCCGATCTTCAAACCTGCGGGAAATATGCCGTCCTGTCCTGTCGTAAAAACCGACTGACCGACTTCGACCGGATTGCTGCCCGTTACATACTTCATTTCGAGCAGTTCTTTTTTGCTTGTTCCGGTTACGACGCCGAGCACATTCGATTCGCCGATCTGACCGACGACGGCGCCGACGCCCGATTTGTCGCGTGTTACGAGATCGACCTGCGCCGCGAGCGGGCTAACGGCCGTGACGCGGCCGACGAGGCCGCCGTTCGTGACAACGGGCATATTTAGCTTTACGCCGTTGAGGCTGCCGCGATTGACTTGAAACGAATCGAACCACGCCGAAGGATCACGCCCGATGATCTTTGCAGGCAGAACATCGTATTTGCTCTGCTCTTGCAGTTCGAGCAGCGAACGCAGCCGGGCATTCTCCGTCGCCAGGTCTTCTTTTTGTTTTAGCTCGACTTCCTGTTCCTGCACGCGCTGTTTGAGCAGGCTGTTCTCGTCTTGTGCAGAACGGAGATTTGAGATTGACGTTAAGTAGTTGGTTACGCCTTCGGTGACGGTGGCTACGGGCGACTGAACAAAATCAGCGATCGTCTGCGTCCAGGCACGCACGATTCGCTCTCCCGAAGTTATATTGCGTGCGTCGAACGCCATCATGACAAAATTCGCCAAAAGCAAAGCGATCATCAGCCACGGTGCCAATCGCCATACGTCTTTTTGACTGCGCTCAACCATCGCTATAAGTTACGAGTTTCAAGTTTCGTGTTTCAAGTTATTGATCCACAAACTAGAAACTTGAAAGCTCAAACTTGAAACTAACTGCCTGTCATTAATGAATTGTCCCACTTGACGCGTTTTAAGAGTTCAAAATCGGAGAGCATCTTGCCGGTGCCTAGCACTACGGACGAGAGCGGATCGTCGGCGAGCACGACCGGAAGGCCCGTCTCGATCATCAAACGCTTGTCAAGATTTTTGAGCAGCGCGCCGCCGCCTGTGAGAACGATGCCGCGTTCGATGATGTCGGCCGAGAGTTCGGGCGGTGTGCGTTCCAATGCGACGCGAACGGCGTTGATGATCGTTGAAACGGCATCCGATAGTGCTTCGCGGACCTCTTCGTCGGTCATTGTAACGGTCTTTGGAATTCCTTCGATGAGGTTACGCCCGCGGACGTCCATCGAGAGCGGCTCCTCTAAGGGAAACGCGCTGCCGAGTGC
>JANOGL010000349.1:0-7500 GCA_031405985.1 Acidobacteriota bacterium
ACCGGCCAACTTCCTCGATGTCGGCGGCGGTGCCTCGCAGGAACGCGTCGAAAACGCGTTTCGCATTTTGCTGGCTGACGAAAATGTAAAGGCCGTGCTGATAAACATCTTCGGCGGCATCGTCCGCTGCGATATGGTCGCCAACGGCGTTGTCGCCGCTGCAAAGAATCTCGGCGTCTCTATCCCGATCGTCGCCCGCCTCGAAGGCACAAACGTCGAAGAAGGCCGCCGCGTCCTCGCCGCTTCAAACATCGGCATCATCCCCGCCCAAGGCATGAACGACGCCGCCGAAAAGGTCGTCGCCGCCGCAGCATAAGAATTTTCGCCACGAATCAACACGAATGAACACGAATTAAAGACATTTGTTGATTCGTGACATTCGTGCTATTCGTGGCTAATCCTTTCTTCATTTTGTGGAGAGGTCAAATTGTAGATGCTGTTTCATCGATTACATTTAGCCCAAGTTTTTTGCAAGCCTGTACGAAGTCCTGTTGTAAAGCTAGCGTCTTTGATTTGTCATCCAAAAATCCTGGCTTCCAACGAAAACTGTCCTTCGCGAATTTCACAGTTAAAATTTTTCTGCCTCTTCCGAAAAACAACATCGCTACTCAAATCAGCATGAATGCAATAGGCCAAGGGCTTACTCGTGTCCCCGGCAGTTGGTTGTAAACATTCCACAATATGCCGGCTTCTAAGATAAGTCCGCCGAAGAACACTGTGAGAGCTGCAACCCACCGAACGATCGACCGAAGTGGAAATAAAGTTACTTCGGTAACTTCCGAAATAGGCACACGATGGACATAGTACGACTCCGTCGAAAAATGCTTCTCTCGGGTAAAGTAGAGTGCCTTGTCACTTACACCAAGTATTATAGGCCTTTTCTTATGACCAAAATGTCCCTGAAAACTAAGATGTTCTCCTTCTTCTAATTCAATTTGCACACTCATCTTTTTCAATCAAACCTTAATATAAATTTGTTTTCGATAAAGCAGCCACATCAGGAAGAGCCATAGCAGGATGAAGCTGATGGCGAAGGCGAGCGATGCGTCGATGGGTTGGAAGATGGGCAGATAGATGTTTTGCATCGTCCAGCGCCCAATCGAGATGAGTTGGCCGTCGGCGCCCGCGACTCGATAGGCTGAGATCATGCGGGCCATGATTCCGCTAAAGACAAAGAGCGCGAGGGCGTTTGCGCCAAACACCTCAAACGGCCACGCCCATCGACGGTAACCTTTGATGTCGATCAGCCAGTAGCAAAAGCCGAGCACGAGCAATGCGAGCCCCGTGGCTGCGAGCACGTACGAGCTTGTCCAGAGCGCTTTATTCATCGGGAAATAGCTGTTCCAGATAAGCCCCGCGGCGAGCAGGACGAGGCCGACGCCGAAAAGGCCGGAAACTTTGTTCAATGATGAATGATGAATAATGAATGATGAATTGTCGGAGAGAACCACCCCGTCATCCGAAGCGGATGCCACCCCTCCCTCGTAACGAGGGGAGCTTTTCTCGTCACTCGTCACTTGTCCCTTGTCACTACGCATCAGCCAACTTCCTGTCAGCACGCCGGAGATCGTTGTGACAATCGCGGGAATCGTCGATAAAAGGCCTTCGGGATCAAAGACCTTTGCTGACCGCCACATGTGGTCCTCGGTCAAGATCGTCCGATCGAGCCACGCAGCGAGATTGCACGCTTTGTCGTTGATCGTCGTCACCTCGCAGCCCGGCACGGGAACGACGGTCATTATCAACCAATAACCGAACAGCAGAACAGCCGAGAGGCCAAGCTGCTGCTTCCAGCTCGTGTGCAAGAATATCAGCGACGTGATGAGATAACAGACCGCGATGCGCTGCAGCACGCCCGGAATACGCATCGTCGCGAAGTTGTATGCAACGACATTGTAGCCACCCAAACTCATCCCGACAATACCGACCACACTGAGGCCTATCAGGATGCCCGCGGTCATAAACTTCCGCAGCAGCAGCAACAGCATTCCGGCCGTCATCAGCACCCAGATCAGCATCTTCAGGCTGTCCGGAGCGTCCGTTGCGGCAAATTGAAAGAAAGGAACGACCGACATCGACAGGCCGAGGGCAAAGATCAACAGCGATCGTGAAACGACCTTCCAATAGACCTTAGCCGTAACGCCCTCGCCGATCCGTTTGCCCAGCGCTATCGGAATCGCGACACCGACGATAAACAGAAAGAACGGAAAGATCCAATCCGTGGGTGTTAGGCCGTGCCACGGGGCATGTTCGAGCGGGTCGTAAATATGCTCCCACGATCCGGGATTATTGACGAGCACCATTCCGGCGATAGTCATCCCACGAAAAACGTCTAAGGAGATTAATCGACTTTGTGCGGACTCGCCCATAGCTAAAGAAAATTAACCGCAGATTAACGCAAAAAACACAGATATGAAAACCCAATATGAGGTTTTTCAAATCTTCTTTATCTGCATTATCTGCATTATCTGCGGTAAAAACACTTTACCAATCCATTCTTTCACGCAAACTTGTAATGTGAGCGGTATGATGTCGCGAATGCCAGGCGTAGAGCGCAAGTGCAGAATGTAGCGTCCATTCGCCTGTTTCGGGGTGAATAAACTTCTTCGCAAAATCTCCGTCGGTCATCGATGCAAGTAGCACCGACCATCGGCGATGAATCGCGTCTATCATATTCAGCGAAACATCGACCGGCAACTTGCTGTCGGCAAGCTCGGCCCAACGCTCTTCGTAATACGGTTTGATGGTCGGCGGCGCGTCTTCAGTCAGCGCGAGTTTGAAACGGATAATCGAGTTAGCGTGGCTGTCGGCTATGTGATGCACCGTTTGCCGAACCGTCCAGCCGCCCGGGCGATATTCGGTATCGAGTTGCGTGTCATCGAGACCGGCGACCGCGTCGGCAATTTTAGCCGGAAGCTCTGCAATCGTGCGAAGGTTTTCGGCGCGGTCGGCAAAGTCATTTGGGTCGAACTTTCCGATCGGGTAACTTAGGTCGGTTGACATAACTTGCTCCAAAAAGCTCCCCTCCTTCGTAAAGGAGGAGAGCCGTTGACTATCCTTCAAAATAATTCTCAAATCGCGTGAATTCACGCAAGAACGCGAGGCGGACGGTGCCGGTCGGGCCGTTACGTTGTTTGGCGATTATCAGCTCGGCGAGTCCTTTGTTCTCGTCCGTTTCTTTGTAATAGTCTTCGCGGTAGATAAACGCCACGACATCGGCGTCCTGCTCGATCGAGCCGGACTCGCGAAGATCCGACATCAACGGCTTTGGCGGGTTACGCGCCTCGGGTGCACGCGAAAGCTGCGACAGAGCCAGCACCGGAACATTGAGTTCCTTGGCGAGCGACTTTAGCTCTCGCGAGATTTGCGAGACTTCCTGCTGGCGATTTTCGTTGCGACGTGAGCCGCCGCCCATCAACTGAAGATAATCAACGACGATTAGATCGAGAGTTTTCTGTTCGGCGGCGAGACGCCGCGCTTTGGCTCGAATTTCAAGCGCCGAGATGCCCGGCGTGTCGTCGATAAAGATCTTTGCTCCCGAGAGGGTCGTCACGGCACCGGCGAGTTTCTCCCACTCGTTCGACATCAGATGACCGGTGCGAAAGCGATGCGCGTTGATATGAGCCTGACTTGAGAGCATGCGCGTGACGAGCTGCTCCTTCGACATTTCGAGCGAGAAGATCGCGACGACGGCGTCTGCACGCAAAGCCGCGTTCTCGGCGATGTTCAAACAAAGCGCGGTCTTGCCCATTGACGGGCGGCCGGCGACGATGACGAGATCGGTTCGCTGCAAACCCGAAGTGTAATTGTCTATCTCGCTGTAACCGGTCGTAAGGCCCGTAATTCCGGTGCTATCGCCGGCTGAGCGATGTTTCACGGTTTCGTAAACGTGGTCGGCGATGGGAGCGATCCGCGCAAAACTCTCTTTCGTGCGGCCTTCGGCAATCGCAAAGATCTTTTGCTCGGCGCTGTCGAGAATATCTTTCGTGTCCTGCTCTTCGGACAGGGCCTCGCTCGTGATCGTGTTACAAGCGCGGATGAGGTTTCGTACAATGGATTTGTCACGAACGACCTCGATGTACTCGCCGATGTCCGAAAAATGGGGCAGACCGAATGTGAGATTTGTGATCGTCGTCGTGCCGCCGATCGCGTCAAGCGAACCTTCTTTTTTCAACTCTTCGCCAATCAGGATCGGGTCGATCGGCCTTTGCTTTTCAAAAAGGGCGATCATCGCGGCGAACACACGGCGATTTAGAGGCGAATAAAAATCTTCCGCTTTTAGATACTCGAGAGCCTGGGCGATCAGCGCGTTATCGAGCAAGATCGCGCCCAGAATGACGCGTTCGCTCTCTTCGCTCGAAGGCAACGGTTTTTCGAGATATTGATCTCGCCGATTGTCAGTGCCAATACTTGCCATGAAAAAAATGTGTGGTGTGAAGTGTATTTTAGAGACAAATTTTCGCGTTGTCTAAAGCTGGTTTGCGATTGTCTCTAACCGCAAATAAACAAAAGAGAAACTGCGAAAGACGCGAAAAAACACGAATCGATTATGTATCCGACTCGTGTAGTTTCTTGTGCTTTTTTGTGATCGAATCTATGCCGCGGGTTCTTCGACCGTTTCGGCTGCCGCTGTGACCGGTTCGGCCTCAGCGGGGGCCGCTGCTTCGACCTCATCACCTTTTTTCGATCTAGCTTTGCGGCCTTTCTTCTCGCCTCTTTCTTCGGTCGTTTCGCCGCCTTCGGCTGTGACGGTCACGGCGATGGGAAGCGAGACTTCGCGGTGAAGCTTGACGTGGACGGTGTATTCGCCGGTTTCTTTGATCGGTTGGCGAAGATTGATCTTGCGTCGGTCGATCTCGTAACCTTTGGCCTGAAGTGCCTCGGCAATGTCCATCGACGTGATCGACCCGAACAGCGTTCCTTGATCGCCGGCCTTTCGCTGAAACTCGAGAGAAATACTCTCCATCTGCTCGGCCTGCGCCTCGGCAGTCGCTCTTTCGATAGCGGCTTTTTTCAGCAGAGCGGCGCGCTCCTGATCGATCTGTTTGACGTTGCCTTTTGTCGCAAGCGTCGCAAAGCCCTGCGGCAGCAGGAAGTTGCGAGCGTAACCTGCTCGCACCCTGACGATCTCGCCGCGTCCGCCGACTGTGTCAATATCTTCGCGTAATAAAACTGTTGTGTGTGCCATAGTAGTTCAAAGTTCAAAGTTCAAAGTTTCACGTTTAGGTTCCAAAACTTGAAACCAGGAACTTGAAACTTGGAACCGATTTTCTAGTCCGCAACAAACGGCAGCATCGCCATCGAGCGAGCGCGTTTGATCGCCTGTGAAATCCGACGCTGATCGCGTGCCGTTATACCCGAAATACGTCGCGGCATAATTTTTCCGCGTTCCGGGATGAACCCCAGCAGAAAATCAACATCCTTCCAATCAACATAGTCCGGAACAAGCTGTCGCGGACGGCGACGTTGGTAGCGTCGCGGGCGATCGCCAATGACCTCTTCGTCAAGGCTGATGTCCTTGACATCCATTATTTCCATATCTTTCTCTGCCATAAGTCAGTTTTCAGTGGTCAGTGCTCAGCTGTCAGTTAACTAAGCGTCCACTGCCTCCGTTGTTTGTTGGTTCTCAGTCGACGGACGGAACGAGGCGCGTTTCGCTGAGCGAGCTTCGCGTTTATCGCGAAGCTTGGCCGCCGTCTTGCGATCTTCGTCAACGCGGACTGTGATGTAGCGCATAATCATGTCGTTGACGCGCATGCGACGTTCGAGTTCGGCGATCTCCTGACCAGAGCCTTCGATCTCGAACAAAACATAATGTCCCGTCTCTTTCTTTTGTATCGGATAAGCCAGGTTTTTCATGCCGATGTCGTCCATGCGAACGATAGTGCCGCCTTCTTTTTCGATAAGCTTGCCGACCGCGTCGTTGAGCTTCTCGATCTTATCGCCCTGCGTTTCCGGGTCGATGATATACATTACTTCGTACGTTCTATTTGCCATGTTCTAAATCTCCAATCTCAAATTTCAAATTTGAAATCACAAACTAATTAAATTTTGCCATCGCGGCTTCGACGCCATCTTTTATGATCGCTTGAACCGCATCGGCTGACCGCTCCAATATCTTTTCAACTTCCTCGGTGTCGCCCTTCGAAAAATTATCGAGCACAAACGTTCGCGCATCCGCGACTGGATGTTCCGGCATGATGCCGATACGCAGGCGAATGAAATCCTGCGTGCCAAGACAATCGACGATCGATCGCAACCCGTTTTGCCCGCCATGCGTCCCTCGCGGCCGAATTCGTATCGTGCCGAACGGTAACGCGAGATCGTCAGAGATCACAATCAGCCTTTGGATTGAACGCTCTTCTTTCGCGAGCAAGCAATTTACCGCTTCGCCGCTCAGATTCATAAACGTCTGCGGCTTAACGAGCTCGACCTTCTGATTTTCAATCACGCTCTGACCGATCAATGATCGGCACTCAGAACGTTTGACGGACGTTTGCAGCCTTTGCGCGAGCACATCCACAAGCATAAAGCCGAGGTTGTGCCTCGTGCTCAAGTGTTTCGCACCCGGGTTACCGAGCCCGACGATCAGCCAACTGCCCACGTCGCAAAATTACTCGCCGCCTTCGGCTTCGGGCTCGCCAGCGGGTGTGGCCGGTGCTTCACCTTCAACCAATGGAGCCGCCCCTTCCTCAACCTGAGGCTCAAGCACGACTTCCTTAACGATAACAATCGACGCCACAACCGACTCGGGCGACTCTTGAATCTCGATGCCCTCGCCGACCTTCAGGTCAGAAACATGCAAAGAGTGGCCGGCCGCCAATTCTGAAACATCAGCATCGATCGAGTCAGGCGTTTTTGCCGGCTCGCACAAAACCTTGATCTCGCGCAGCGCCTGGGCAAGCATCGCTCCTTCCTCCTCCAATCCGACCGGATGTCCGGTGAGATGAATCGGAACGGTCATTTCGATCTTTTCGCCTTTGGCAAACCGGCGAAGATCGGCGTGGATAAGCCGGCCTTTGACAGCATCGATCTGCCGGTCTTGAATGATGACATCGTTAACGTCACCGGCAATGTCGAGCGAGAACACAGTATTCACACCGGCGTCAGTCCGTAGGATCGCCGCGAGATCGGCAAGAGTCGCCGTCGCCGCAAGGCTCTCAGTGCCGCCGCCATAAATAACAACGGGAATCTTGCCCTCGGCCCGCAGCCGCCGCGCGGCATTCTTGCCGCGATCTTCACGCTTTTCAGCTTTTACAATTACTTTCTCTGCCATAACTTCCTTAGTTCCAAGTTCCAAGTTCAATGTTCAAAGTTAAGTTTTCGGTTCCAAACTTTGAACCTGAAACTTTGAACTTTGAACTATATAAATAGTGAAGAGACACTCGTCTCGTCGTGTATCGATTTGATTGCAGTCGCCAGCAATCCGGCGACGCTTAAAACCTCAATCTTACCGCCGTCAATAAGGGGCTTTCCGTTGTCGTGTATCGGAATCGTGTT
>JANOGL010000351.1:0-9686 GCA_031405985.1 Acidobacteriota bacterium
ATCGGCGAGCGAAAAATATCGACGCCCTCGAGAAAGAACGGCCGCTTTTCTTGGAAAAAAATTGGGAAGCGCTGATTCGCCGTCACAACCGGCGCATCGGCCTCGATCTCCGCGAAATCCGGATTGATAGCGGCGTCAAGCGTGATACTGGGCGTAAGCGTATATTTGAGAGTAACTCCGATTTGTTTTTTGATCGGCTGGTTAACAAATCGGCCCGCAGCCATCTCGAGTGCAGACACACGATTGCCAGATTCGGAAATCGTTACGCTCGGCACTATCTCTAACGTTCGCTCGTACTTTATTTCATCGAGACCGGTGATCTTGCCGTGCTTGATTAGAAAGCCTGAAACTTCGCGATCGTCGGGCAGCCATTGATTGAATTCGTCGTTTAGCCGCTCTATGTTGCGCGCCACGTTAAAACCCCAAAGAACGCCCTTACCCGATTTATAGCGGAGCGATTTGAACGGAATCTTCGCCTCGACCGACCACCCCCAATCTTCGATCACGCCCTTGGATTCCATGACGATATCGACCGAAAAATCGGCGCCTTGACCTTCGGTTTGAATACCGTCCGCCTGAATCCCCAACGGGTTGAACCCGAGCACGTAAGCGCGGCGTTGATCGTTGTAAGTATCGAGCCAAAGGCGGACGTTGTCTTCGCCAAAGACATTGTCGCGTTTTGCGACGGTCGCTCGAATCTTGTCCCTTTCGTCCCAGCATTTGAACGCCACGTAGAGATGGAGTTCGTCGTACATCATATAAACCACGGTGGGTTTTGAAGGTTGAGTGTTGTAGCCGGGATTGGTCTGATAAAAATCTTTAAAGACGGCTGCGGTCTGCCAAATCTCTTCGTCGACGCGGCCATCGATGACCGGCGCGGCTGTGGCCTTTGGTATAACGATGGCTCTCTTTTTCTCGGCCGGAACCTCAACCTTACCTGATCGAGGAGTATCGGGCGAGGTCGACGATTTTTCCGCAGCACTCGCCTCACTGCCGCCGTTTGTTTGCTGTCCAAATACTGTGGATGCAAGAAAAATGACAATTGAGATAACGCCAAGCTTTTTCATAACCGCACCTAAAAATCAGGAATGAACTTGAATTGTAAAGTCGGGTAAATATTTCCAAGAACTGAAACGCGCCTATCGCGATAAAGTTTCAGACGATAGCGACAAAAACCTAATAAATCTCAGTCAACGATGCTGCTCGGCGAATGGTAATTGAGCCTTCCGTGTTGATCTGAAACGGCGCTCCGCCGCGACCGATGCGATACTTGATCGCGTCTTCCTCACCGCCGACGCGCGTCACCGAAATGCCCTCGCCTCGCACTTCTTCGCAATTTGCCGTCAGATCGGCCGAAGCGTTTTCAGACAAGGTCAGCGTAATCGCGCCGTCGACCGCACGAGCTTTGAGACGTTTAAAATCACCTTCGAGATTTAGAGCCCCGTCGGTCGTTTCGGCATCGATCTCGCCGCGAAAACCGATTACGCGGACGATCCCGTCATCGTTCTTAAGTTTAAGCGAGCCGTCTACATCGATGACACTGATCGGATGATCGGCACCGACGAGATCGACATTGCCCGTGACGCCTTCGATACGGATCTCGCGGCTTGCATTGATCTTCAAATTAGATTTACGCGGTACGAAAATCTCGATTCGTGTTCTCACCCCGTCGCCGTAATAACGCTGGCCGTTGTTTATTTTTGGCTCTTCGACCTTAATAGTCACGTCGGAATCGGAGTGGTTTTCTGTAACTTTCAGCGGTTCGCCACGTCGCGGCTCGACAATCTGGACCACACGATATTTGACTTCGTTTTTGTCCCAACCTGTAACTTTAACAGCACACGGCTCGGCATCAACCGTAACGGTCGGAACGCCTTTAACTGAAAAGCTGCCGCTCTTGGTTTCGACCTTTGGGACGCCTCGTTCGAAGCCGGCGGTCATCGCGCGTGCGAACTGCGCATCGACTCTGGCAATTTCACGCATGCTCTTTTTTACTTCTTCAGAACTCAAAGCTTCAGCCGCCTTTGCAAACGCCTCAGCCGAGCGGAGGGCCTCGGTGTTGATTTTCGCCATCTCTGGAGCTTTGGGCGGCTTCGGCGCGGCGACTTTCATCTTGATTGCCTCTTTACTTAACTTGTCGGCTTCGGCGGCCATTTTTTGTTCTTGGATGTCCCAATCATCGTCGTCGCCCTTTTGCGGCAAGAGGTTTGTTGCAGGACTTAGATTTTTCCCATCATTCTTGCGACCGATCGACAGGCCGCCATTTACGCTGTTCAATTTGATCTGCACATCGCCGCTGCCGATTCGACCATAAAGATCGCGGCCAACGTACTTGCCCTTGCGAACAGTCAGCCCAAAGTCGTTCGTGATATTGCCATTAAGCGAATCGGCCTTTATCGTCGCGCTCGAATCTGACGGAATCGTCAGATTCACGCGGCCGTTGACAGTTTCGAGCGCGATCTTGCTTCCACCATCCAGCCGGTCGAAATCTGCGAGAACTTCGCCGTTCACGGTTGAGAGTTTTGCAGTTCCGCGTATGTTGACCGCCTTAACAGTGCCGTTTACGGCCGAGATTCGCACGATGTTTGTAAAATTCGAAACCTCGACTGCACCATTGACCGTTTCGATCTCATTGAGAATTGCGCCGCGCGGAACCATTAATTGATAATCGACTTCGAGTTTGCCGTGATTACCCCAACGTCCACCGTTGCGGGTTTTCCATTTTTCATAGTTGGTCTCGACGTCAAGATAGTCGGGTCTCGACTCGACCTTTATCTCGACCTCGGCCAGACGCTCTTTGCTGTCGGCCGTTTTAATAGCGACAAGTTTGACTTCGTTTTTATCCCACGCTTCGAGCGTGATCGAGCCGTTTACGTTCGAAACGCTGAGACGCCCGTTCGCGTTAAGCGGATAAGTCTGCTCGAACTTCTCCGTCTCATCGCCGGCCGTGGCCTGAACGATGACCGCGTCCGTTTGCGGCAGATCGACCGGCATCGCACCGGTGCCCTCATTTGACGAAAAACTAAGACCGGCAAAAATAATCGTGTATAACCAACTCATAAATGCTCTCCTGAACTAGTGTTTGGATGAATTTCCCTCTTTCTAAGCTTAAAACACCGCTTTTCCCCGATTTGTGACATTTTTTTGCTAGATAATTGCAAAAAACGTGTTTGTGGGCCGATACTGTCATTTATTTGACCTAGTCGCGTGCCGGACGTATAATTACGGTTTGCGTTTAACGCGAAACACTCGCCTATCTACGGCGAAGGAAGTGACAATATGAAACAGGAAATTCACCCTAATTACGAAGAGATCACCGTGTCATGCGCTTGCGGCAACAATTTCAAGACCCGCTCGACAATGAAAGACGAGCTGCACATAGAAATTTGTTCTGAGTGCCATCCGTTTTTCACCGGCAAGCAGAAGCTGGTCGATACGGCCGGTCGCGTCGATCGCTTTAACAAGCGTTACGCTCGCAGCGGTGTTGCTGAGGCTGCAAAATGATCCTGAGCAGCAGACTCTATTAGCTATTCAAAATTTGACGCCGACGCTTTTGCGCCGATCAGTAAAGGTGTGTACGACACACTGGTGATAGGTAAAATGGCTCGGCGTCTTTCGATTTCGGATTTTAGATTGCGGATTGCGGATTTTTGAGCATCTAAAGTTATCGGCTCTCGAAACTTAGCATTATGAAGAAAAAGAATTCAGCAAAATTGCTCCGATTTGTTCACACGGTCTTCGCCGTCGAGCGTGATCTGATCGTCGGTGGCCAAGCCGTGATGGAAGGCGTTATGATGCGCACGCCGTCGGCGTACGCGATCGCGTGCCGCAAGTCCGACGGCTCGATCGTCTCGACCGCGGAAAAGCTCCCGAAGTGGAGCGATAAACACAAATGGCTCAATACGCCTGTGCTTCGCGGCGGTGCGACGCTGATCCAATCGATGGCGCTTGGCATAAAGGCTCTCAATTTTTCGGCGCGTATTTACGAGGAAGATTTGGAGGTGCAGGAACAGCTCGCGAAAGAAAAGGCGGCTGAAACGCAAGTCGTATTTGCTGAGGGCACTACAGACAAGAACTTTACAAAGGCGCCTGTCAAAGTTGTGATGCCCGCCGAATCAAAAGCCAAAAAAGCGGGGCAATCGGCGAGCGCCGTCGGCTCGATCATCTTTGCGCTCGGCTTTAATATTTTGCTGTTCATCGTCGCACCACTCGTGCTGACAAATCTGTTATTTATTCAATTTGGTTGGGCCGCCGCTCCGGTCATTGCCGCTGACGCAGGCTGGTTCGCAACAATTAAAGCTTACGTCTGGAAGATCAGCCTTGATTCGTTTGGTCTGTGGGTTGGTTTTAATCTGATCGACGGCCTGATCAGAATGGTGATCTTTATCTTTATGATCTTTTCAATGTCGTTTCTAAAAGACATTCGCCGCGTCTTTGAATATCACGGCGCCGAGCACAAGACCGTTTTCGCTTGGGAAAAAGGCTTCGAACTTACGCCAGACAACGCGGCTCAGCAGCGTCGTCAGCATCCGCGTTGCGGCACCTCGTTTTTGATGGTCGTCATGTTGATCGCGATCGTGCTTTTTTCGGTCATTAACTTTGAAGCGATGTGGTTGAACCTTGTCGTTCGCATTGCGCTGATGCCGCTCGTCGCAGGTCTGAGTTACGAAGTGATTCGTTACGCCGCGAAAAAGGAGTCAGGTGCGATATTCAAATTTATGACAAAGCCTGGCCTTTGGCTGCAAAACATCACGACGCAGGAACCGGACAAAGAGCAGCTTGAAGTCGCAATTCACGCTCTCGACGAGTCTTTGAAGTTGGAACCGCTAACAGCCTAATTAACGCAAAGCCGCAAAGATGCAAAGACGCAAAGTTTTTGCTTCGGTTTTCTTTGCATCTTGGCGACTTTGCGTCTTTGCGTTGAAAATTCTTTATGTTCGCAAAACTTGAACAAATAGAAAAGTCCTACGAGGAGCTCACTGCCCAAATATCGTCGCCCGAGTTCATGTCCGACATGTCGGCGTATGCCAAGGCGATGAAGCATCATCGCAGCTTAGGCGAAATTGTCGAAAAATATCGCGAGGTCAAAAAGATGCAAGAAGATCTCCAGGGAGCGCGTGACCTGCTCACACTCACTGACGACGACGATATGCGCGAGATGGCAAACCTCGAAATCGCAGGCATCGAAGATAAACTGCCGCAAGCCGAAGAAGAACTAAAGTTCCTGCTCCTACCAAAAGATCCAAACGACGAAAAGAACGTAATTCTCGAAATTCGGGCAGGAACGGGCGGCGATGAGGCGACTCTGTTCGCTGCCGAAATCTTACGCATGTACGCGCGATACGCCGAACGACAGGGTTGGAAAATGAATATTTTTGAAACATCTGATACAGGTGTTGGCGGCATTAAAGACGCAACCGCTGTGATAGAGGGCGATAACGTTTATTCCAAGATGCGTTTTGAGAGCGGTGTGCATCGCGTTCAGCGCGTTCCCGCCACCGAGTCGAGCGGACGAATTCACACGTCCGCAATCACGGTCGCAGTTCTGCCCGAGGCCGAAGAAGTCGATGTTCAGATCGATCAGAACGACCTTCGCATCGATACGTTTTGCTCGAGCGGTCCCGGCGGCCAGTCGGTTAACACGACGTATTCCGCGGTTCGCATCACGCACTTGCCCACAAATGTCGTCGTCTCGATGCAAGACGAAAAGTCGCAAATAAAAAATCGCGAGAAAGCGATGCGCGTTCTTCGTGCACGTCTGCAAGAGATCGAAGAGCAAAAACAACACGACGCTCAGTCAGCCGAGCGCAAGTCGATGGTCGGCAGCGGCGACCGCAGCGAGAAAATTCGCACCTACAATTTCAAAGAAAATCGCGTCACCGATCATCGTATCGGATTGACAGTTCATCAACTCGACCTCGTGCTTGAGGGCCAGCTTGACGAGTTCATCGACGCTCTGACAACACACTACCAAACGGAGAAACTTCAGGCCGAAGCTGTCGCAGTCTGACATTTTTACTTTTGACTTCTTTGTATGCCTCAGCCGACACGCCTCTATCTCATCCGCCACGGACAATCTGACGGTAACGCCGAAGGGCGTTTTGGCGGCCACGGCCCGACGCCGCTCTCAAAACTCGGGCTCGAACAGGCCGAGCGAACGGCAAAGCTCCTTGCTAGAGAGGAGATCAATGCGATCTATTCGAGCGACCTTTTCCGTGCCGTTCAGACAGCCGAGCCACTGGCCAAACTGCTCAACCTCAAAATAAACAAATCAAAAGCCTTTCGCGAGCGAAATGTCGGCGTACTCGAAGGACTGACTTTCGATGAGTGTAAAGAAAAATATCCGCGTGACTATTACGCCCTCGTCCATCGCCACGTAAACTACGCAATCACCGGCGGCGAAAGCTATCGACAACTACTGCGTCGCGTGTCGGGCGAGCTGCGCCACATACTTCGCAAGCATCCGCACGAACGCGTCGTGATCTTTTCACATACCGGCGTTCTGTGTTATCTCACGCTATTCCTTATAGGCGCTATTCAACGCGACACAAAACAAACTCCCTGGATCATCACCTCAAACTGCGGCATCAACCGCTTCGAAGTCCGCGGCCTCCGCAACGTCCGCGTCCTCGCCCTCAACGACACCCGCCACCTCACCGCAATCACCGGCAACGATGCTTTTGCAGCACGATAAATCGAGTATGTTCTTGACTTGGTAACAGATTTGTATTATCGGTAAGAACATTGTTAACACGGGAGAGTCTTATGAAAAAGCAATTGATTTCGGCAACGATATTCATATTATTTTTACTTTCAATCACATCAACTCAGGCTCAAAGTGAAGAGGTTGGTGATGATAGCGGATTGATGATACCGATCGGCCAGCCGGTGATTTATGGCCAGGTAGCAATTGAAGGCTTGCCGAAAGACGAACGCAAACCGATGATTTTTGTTTCGTTGTTAATCAGCGGAACACAGATCGACAGAAGGCCGACTGACAGCCGAGGATACTTTTACTTTCTACAGCGACCACGTCATGGACATACGCTGGTGTTTGAAGTCGATGGCGGCGAAGTCGGGCGAGCTTATCTGACGGTTGGAGTAGGCTCACGACTCCGGCAGGATGTTACGATTCAGTGGCGCAGTTTAAAAGGAGCTGCAAAATCTGAAACCGGTGTTGTCTCAACAAAAGGTTATACTCGAACGCCTGAAGCTGAGAGAGCATTTTCAAACGCAATGGCTTTAGTTCGTGATAATAAAAGTGATGAAGCTAAGAACGCGTTTGACGAGATGCTTAAACAGGATCCGAAAGATTTTGTTTCTTGGACAATGCTTGGCACAATCTACTTCGATCAAAAGAAATTTGGCGATGCCGAAGCAGCCTTTAGTAAGGCATTGGAACTAAAACATGACTTTACTCTCGCTCGCGTAAATTTAGGCAAGATGTACTTAGCACAATCTGAGTTTGATAAGGCAATTGCGACGTTATTGAAAGCCGTTGAGCTTGACGGTACTTCGCCTGATGCGAACCATCAATTAGGCGAGGCCTACCTGCGTACTAAAAAAGGCTCGTTAGCGGTTGGTTATTTGAATAAAGCAATTGAACTTGCGCCGTTGCAAAAAGCAGAAATTCACTTGCGGCTTGCGGCGCTTTATAACGGTGCCGGTTTGAAGGATCGAGCTGCCTCTGAATATAAAGCTTTTCTCGTGAAAGTTCCCAACCACGCGGATGCAAAAAAGTTCGAGCAGTATATCAAGGAAAACACTCCTGCCAAACCATAACAAAAAAGGCCGCGAGTCAAACTCGCGGCCTTAAATTTCACAAAAGTAATTGTCTTAGAATGAAAATCTAAGGCCAAACTGCATTCTGCGTGGATTGCCTTGGATATCGGTAAAGATCTTTCCAAAAGATGCAGGTGCCGTTGCAGTCTCTGCATCCTCTGGCAGACCAAAAGTTGTCCTTGTAAAGTTATTTGCAAGGAAATACTGTTGGTTAAATACGTTGAACACTTCCCAACGGAATTGGAATTTATGATTCTCATTCCAAGGCATGGTAAATGACTTGGAAAGTCCCAAATCCAGAGCCGAGTAACCTGGCAATCGAAATGTATTCCGCTCACCAGTCTCACCAGGCAGTGCATTTCTGAACGAATTCAAGGCCTGCTGATTATTAGCGAAGAAATTCTGCGTATTGCGAACCGCACTGCCGATAACCGGACGACGACGAAATCCATTCGACTGCACATTCCAATTGGTTGCCCACTGCGCCTGATCAAACGGAGCCGAAAGCGGCTGGCCGGTATTCCATCTGAAAATTCCTCTCAATGACCATCCACCAACAAACGCATTGGCAACAGAACCTATGCCGCCGAAAAACTGCTTACCTTTGCCTACCGGAAGGTCAAAGAGGAAGTTTGCGTTAATCACATGTGTGGAATCAAAATCCGACAGCGCATAACTGTCACGCTGGCGGAGTGGATTCAGAAGGAACTGTCCACCATAAGAGCCGTCAGTTTGAAGTCCAGACACATCATCCAATGATTTCGAGAACGTGTAGTTAAAATCGTAACTCAGTGTCGAACCAAGACGTTGTCTGAGTGAGAAGGTCGCGCCGTGATAGTCCGAATTTGCAAATGTTCCAAACGCCGAGAATGCACCATACTGCGGATGGTAGAACATATTTGGGAATCTGCCAGGATTTCCTGAGAGTCCAAATTCAGTTGCATCGTCGATGATCAACTGGATAAAGGTGTAGTCCCTGATCGCAAAACCATTATCGGCAAACATCGCGTAGATGGCACGAGTATTACTGGTCGCTCCCAATCCAAAGTCGGCATTAAGTACGGTCATTGCATTCGGGAAGAAATATTCGAAATACGGGATGTTCCCGATGCTATTGTAGGGCACACCTGCTTTCTGGGCGGCAACCAGCTGTTTTGCAGCTGTGTACCAATCCACACCGCCTGGATCGACAAGATTGTTGATGGCCACGACGTCACGCGATCCAAAGAGCTTCCTTGCTGCACGACCTATGTACGATGCCTCGAAGTACATTCCCTTCGGAAGCTGACGACCATACGAAACGTTCCAACTGTAGTGTTTAGGCGACTCGATTGTTTGATCGAGTGACGTCTCAATGCGGGTCTGTTCATCAGCCGGCGTCGAGAATCGCTGCGTTGGTGCCGGAATGCCGGGCAATGCACGAATATTCTGATTAAATCCGGTGAACAGAGGTCCGGGATTTGTAGTCACATTGTAGGTATTTGCAGAAATACTCGTACTGCTTGTAAATCCTATTGTCGAAAGACCATCAAAGCTAACTGCTAATTGGCCGCCGAAATAGTCATTTGTGATGCCGAAGCCACCGCGAATGACTGAGTCGCCCGCTTTACCAAACAAAAATCGACCAAACTTTCCACCAATGTCCGGAGACCATGCGATCGCGGCTCGAGGCTGGAAATTGTTCTTATCCATGTCGTAAAAGCCAGGACCGTTGTTCTTGGGGCCACCTTTTACAAAGTTAATAAGCGTATTCAGAGGAACCCCTCTTGCTGCCGAAGCGGCACGTGCCTCGAAGAAGTCACCCAATCGCGTGTCAGGAACAACCTGAAATCCGTTCGCCTCGTAAACTGGACGGCTCAAGCCATATCTGAGACCAAGCGTAAGGGTCAGAGAGCGGCCAATCT
>JANOGL010000375.1:0-4159 GCA_031405985.1 Acidobacteriota bacterium
CACCACTTTTGGCATAAAAATCCGGAAAGCCAACCGTCGGCATGAACAAAATATCGCAATAATCCGGAATGCCCGTGCCGCTGAGGTGCGTGTGCGAAAAGCCATAGATCGTGTCGTCGGAGTAGTGATAGCCGCTGGAGCCGTCCCAGTTGTCGATCCGCGTGTCGGGCGACAGCTGCACCATCCCAAACGGCATCGTCGCCCCCGGAAACGTATGCCCGTGGCCGCCGGTGCCGATGAACGGATTAACCCAGCGAGTAAAGTCGCCCGTCTGAGCGGTGGCAGTGAACAGTGAACAGTGAATAGTGAACAGTAAAAAGCCACAGAGACGCAGAGACGCAGAGAATGACAATTGCAGCGTTTTGCCTTTTGCCTTTTTACTTTTTACTTCTGATCTGTCTTTATCCGTGTTCATCTGTGGCTAATTCTTCTAATGCACCAATTCACCGCCGTAGATCTCTCTCAGGCCCTGGCCTTTTTGCCCAAAGCGGACGCGCAAAAACGTATCGCCATCGCCGTGGTCGTAGCGTATCAAGATCTTGTGCCAGCCTGCTTTTAGCGGAACGATGGCGGATTTGACCGCACGGTCTTTTGTTCCCGCTTCGTCGATCAGTTCCTGTCCGTCGATGCTGAGGCTGCGGTTCCAGGTTGAGTCGATCTGAAACTCATAAACGCCGTCGACAGGCACGTTTAGGAAGCCCTCAAACGTCACGCCAAACGTCTGTTTAGGATCGATCCGCTGTGCAAACTGCTGCAAGCCGATAGACTTTGTCTCACCCTTGATCGGCTCTGTGTCCTGAGCGTATGCATTGCTCGGAACATAAAGCGAATAGTTGACGCCCGGTGTTTTCCCGGTTGGCTCGACCGCGGGAAGCACCTTGCCGCGAACGATGGTCGCGGTGTAGATCGAACTTTTACGACCGACGGAATTTACAACAACCGTCTTCAATGTTTTGACTTCATCCTTCTGAAGCCAAAATGTAATGGGTGTTTTGTAAATACTTGACCTAACATCTGGCGTGCTGCCATCTATCGTGTAAAAAACACGCGTTCCTGACGCCGGAATTAACTCAACTGTCACGCCTTCATTTTCTGTCACGATGTTTTGCAAACCGCCAGGCTCGGGCATTCGGTAGTTGACGTTTTGTTTATCGAGGCGCGGCAAATTAGCGTTCAGCCGTTTTTGAAAATCTGCAAAGTTGCGCATCTCTTGTCGTGACCACAAAACTTCGCTCAGCGCCAGCATACGCGGAAAGGCCATGTATTCGACCGCGGCCGGCGTTTCGAGATACTCGGTCCAAATGTTTGCCTGGCCGCCGATGATGTATTTGGCCTCTTCGGCGGTCAGCTCTTTTGGTACTGGGTCGAACGAGTAAACTTTTTCGAGTGGCAGGTAACCGCCGATGTTCAACGGCTCGTATGCGGGATCGCCCTGGCCGTAATCGAAATAGCAAAAGTCGGTCGGCGTCATTATCACATCGTGTTTTGATTTTGCCGCCTCGATGCCGCCGCGCGTTCCGCGCCACGACATGACGGTCGCATTTGGCGCGAGGCCGCCCTCGAGAATCTCGTCCCAGCCGATCATCTTTTTGCCTTTCGAGTTGATGAACTTTTCGATGCGGCGGACAAAGTAGCTCTGCACCTCGTGCTCGTCTTTCAGGTTCTCGCGTTTTTTCAGTTCCTGTACAAACGGTGATTCCGTCCAGTGATCTTTGAGCACCTCGTCGCCGCCGATGTGGATGTATGGCGAGTCGGCAAACAGCGCGATGGTCTCTTCGATCACGTCTTCGAGAAACTTGAACGTCGCATCGGTCGGGCAAAATACTTCCTTAAAAATGCCCCACGTCTTTTTCACCTCATACTTGTAGTCGGCCTTGCAGCCAAATTGTGGGTATGCGGCGAGCGCCGCCGAGGCGTGACCGGGCAGCTCGATCTCGGGAATGACCGTAATGTATCGCGCCTTTGCGTAAGCGACGACATCCTTTATCTGCTCCTGCGTATAAAACCCCTCAACCGGTACGCCGTCGCCTTTGAAGACGGTCGAATATGGCCCGAGATGCGACTCGGAGCGCTTTGAGCCGATCTCGGTTAGGCGCGGATACTTTTTTATCTCGATCCGCCAGCCCTGATCCTCGGTCAGGTGCCAGTGAAAATAGTTGAACTTATACTGTGACATCAGATCGATGTACTTCTTTACAAACTCAACCGGCATAAAATGCCGCGCAACATCGAGATGCATTCCGCGGTAGCGAAAGCGTGGTTTATCGGAGATCAATGTGTGTGGCAATTCGACGGCCCTTTGCTTATCCGAAGGAAGCATCTGAAGGAAAGTTTGCAGCCCATAGAACATTCCTTGACTTCCACCCAATATCCTTATCCCGGTCGAATCAATCCGCAACTCATAGGCCCCAGCCGGAGAACTCTCTTCCATAGCTTCGAAAAGCAATCCGCCCCTTCTTGGGCGATTCTTAACAACTTTTAGCTTGAAGCCATACAACGCCTGTAAATAGTTGTTTAGCTTTGCTGCGGCTTCCTGTGCCCTAAAAGTTTCAGCGATGATAATTGTAGTTTCGTTGAACGATAGTGAACCGCTTCGATACTCAATAGACTGCGGTTTCGGTACAATATTGATCTTTTCATTTTGAGCGAAAGCAACCGAGACAAACATAACTATCGCTATAAGAACCGCTTTAAATAATTTATTCATCATATTGGCCGGAACACGAGGCGCCCTCGCCTGCAAACGCCGGTTCCTGCGGCGTGATAATCCTGCGAAGATTCAACGTGGGTCTTTGTTTTCCATCTAATGGATTATAGCTCAAGTTGTTGCAGGCGAGGGAGCCTCGTGTTCCCGGCTAAAGTAATTTTAAAAAGTCGTTGAGTTCAGTCGGCAGCGGTTGGGTGAATTCGAGGCGTTCGTTGGTTTTTGGATTTGTGAACGCGAGTCGTTCGGCGTGGAGAAAAAATCGCCGCATCGTGTTTACGGCGTTGCGCACCGTGATGTCAGATATCGTGTTGTCGCGGCCTTCGTTATAAATCTCATCGCCGACGACGGGATGATTTATCGAGGCGAGATGCACGCGTATCTGGTGCGTGCGGCCGGTTTTGATCTCGACGTCGAGCAGCGTGAATTTTTCAAAACGCTCTTTCACGCGCCACAAACTCAGCGCGCTGCGGCCCGAGGGCGCGACCTTCATTCGCAAACGATTGTGTTTGTTGCGGGCTATCGCTGCGTCGATCTTGCCCGAGTTCTGATCGGGCGAGCCGTGAACAAGCGCGACATAGTGTTTTTCCACTTCGCGGTCGTGAAACTGACGCGACAATTCTTCGGACGATTGTTCGTCTTTTGCGACAACGATTAGCCCGGAAGTGTCTTTGTCTAGTCGGTGAACTATTCCGATTCTGTGCGAGAGAACCACCCCGTCCGCCGAAGCGGCGTCCACCTCGCTCCTCGCGTAAGGAGGGGAGCTTTGTTGAATCGATTCCTCTGCGTCTCCGCGTCTCTGCGGTGAAAAATGAAATGCGATCGCATTCGCCAACGTTCCGCTCTGCACGCCCGCACCGGGATGCACGACCATGCCGGCCGGTTTGTTGACGACGACGAGGTCGGCGTCGTTGAAGAGAATCTCGAGCGGGAGGTCCTCCGGCAGTGCCGACGAGGGCTCGGCATCGGGAAGCTCGATGGTCAGGACATCGCCCTCGCGGATCTCTGAGTTGGCCTTGGCCGTCTTCAGCCGAGAGTGCGTGACGTGGCCGGTCTCAATCAACCGCTGGATCCGCGAACGGGAGTAATCGGCGATCTCGCCGGTCAGAAACCGATCGAGACGATTGCCTTCGTTGTCGGCGTCGGCGGTGAATTCGAGGCGCGTCATGGCACGGGCGGGCTAAAGCCCGCCCCTACAACAGTTCCAAGTTCCTGGACCGGCGGTCACGCAAAACGCGGCTTACGGGGTCCGCGGGACGAGGATGCTTCCGGCGCTTCGGGGCGCTCGGGGCGGCTCAGGCGCCACAACATGAACAGGCTGATCGGCGCGAGCAGAACGGAGATGAACTGTGACGTGGACAGCATGTTGAACACGAGCCCGCGGTCGTCGCCGCGGAAGAACTCGATGACGAAGCGGAGCACGGCATAGAGGAACGCGAAGCTCCAGAACGTGCG
>JANOGL010000436.1:0-7289 GCA_031405985.1 Acidobacteriota bacterium
ACGACGCCGAGAGCAAATTCATGCGACATCTTCTCCACAAAGTCGCCGATGCCCGGGAACAAGGGTAAATTATCGCCGACAATATCTCGCCATTTAGCAAACTTGGCGTCGATGATCTCATGCATCTTTACATCATCGACCTTCTTGCCGTGACGTTCGTACGCCGCACGGACAAACGTCCTGTCGTCCATCCCATGCGAAGCCGCATAGTCTTCCTCGGTCAATTCAACGCCCTCGGCCGACAGCAACTCCCGATACGCCCGCATCTGTATCGGCTCATCGTCAATGATGACGCCATTAAAATCGAAAAGTAGTGCTTTGATCATAAGTAACTTTCATCAAACATATTCCCACGACCCAAGATGCCTTTCGGATCGAACGCCCGCTTTATCTCGGCCATCTCGTTCAGATACCGCTCGCCCATCATCGCAGACAGATACTTTCGCTTTAGCTTTCCAATCCCGTGCTCCGCTGAGACCGTGCCGCCCAACATTATCGCCTGAGCGACGCATCGGCCGTAAATATGTCTGGCTTTTTTTTCTTCAGCATCGTCCTTTGGTAGTATGTTCGCGTGCAAATGACAGTCGCCGATGTGTCCGAAGATCACGTAATCGAGGCCGCTCGCGTCGAGTGTCTCTTTGTAAAACTGTAGAAACGTCGCGAAATTCTCGTCCGGCACGGCCATGTCGGTGCCGATCTTTTTCTGTTTGTTCTTTACGACGCGTTCGTTAACGCCGACCGGCAACGCGTGTCGAAACTCGCGCATCTTTTCACGATCCTGCTCGTTAGTTGTGAACCATGAACGTTCCAGATCGGCATTGTATTTTTCGAGTAAATTATTCCATTGCTCGAATAACGAGTCTTCATTCTCAACCGTCGTCTCCTGCTCAAAAAATATCGCACCATCCATGCCTAGCGGCGTTTCGGGAAATTTCTCTAAGATGAATTTCAACGCGCGGTCGTCGAAGTATTCGATCAACGCCGCATCGATTTGATCTTTGTTTTTTGCGGCATCGACGAATCCAAGTAAATCGTTTGCGTTTGCAAAAAATACAATTCCGCTGAAAAATCCTTTCGGCTTTGGCGTCAACGACAATTCAATTTCAGTGATCACACCAAGAGTCCCTTCGCTGCCGATGAAAAGGTCGACCGCGTCGAGCGGATGTGCGTTGAAGTATCCACTGACATTTTTTCGCACGTTAGGGCGCGCGTAAGTTGGCGGTTTTACTTCAATGCGGCGGCCATTTTCAGTTGTCAGTTGGATCATCTCGCCGCCAGATGAAACCGCATTGCCGCGCGTTATGTTCAATTCATCGCCGTCGGCGAGAACGATCTTTAACCTCACGACAAACTCGCGCGTCGCACCGTATTTGAACGAGCGCGCACCGGACGCGTTCGTCGCGACGGTGCCGCCGATCTGACAACTCCACTCGGTCGGGTCGGGTGGATAGAACAAGCCTTCGGCTTCGACGGCCTTTTGAAAATGACCGAGTATAACGCCCGGCTCGACGACAGCGGTCATCGCAGATTTGTCGATGGCCCTGATTTTATTGAGTTTTTCGAGCGAGATCACGTAACCGCCAAACGGTATCGCACCACCGACCGTGCCCGTCCGCGCTCCCGAAACCGTCACCGGAATTCGCGCCTCATTCGCCTCACGCAAGATCTCCGTGATCTGCGACGCCGATTCAGGCACAAAAAGCTTATCCGCATGACCGCCCGGCATATTGCTGGCGTCGGTGAGGTAATTTTGAATGTCGTCGAGTTGCGTTTTAACTTGCATCGAAAGAACAATTCTACAATAAAGTGCGCTTCAACGCAGAGATCACCGAGGTCGCAGAGGTATGTTCTATCAGTTCGCTCTGCGTTCTTCGCGTCCTCTGCGTTTACTAATTTCTACTGATATTCAAGCTCACGTGCACGTAAGTATTTCAACCGATCGCGAATCTCGGCGGCTTGCTCGAATTTCATTTCCTTCGCAGCGTGACGCATATCGGCTTCGAGCTGCTGAATTGTCTCTTTAAGCTGCTTTGGCGAGTATTCCTCGAACTTGTCGAGATCGAGCGGCACTTTGAAATAATCGGCCTCGTACGCGGTCACAAGCAGCGCGTCGATCGATTTGATAATCGTCGTCGGCGTGATGCCGTGCTCGGTGTTGTATTCTTCCTGAATCTGGCGGCGGCGGGTGGTTTCGCCGATCGCGTTTTCCATTGATCTGGTTATCTTGTCTGCGTAGAGAATCGCCATGCCCTCGGCGTTGCGCGCGGCGCGTCCCATTGTTTGAATCAGCGAACGCTCAGATCGCAAAAAACCTTCTTTGTCTGCATCGAGAATTGCGACGAGCGAAACTTCCGGCAAATCGAGGCCTTCTCTTAACAAATTAATTCCGACGAGCACGTCGAATTCGCCGCGACGCAGATCGCGCAAAATCTTAATGCGTTCGAGCGTGAGAATGTCGCTGTGAAGATAGTTGACCTTAACGCCGACTTCGGCAAAATACTCGCTCAGATTCTCGGCCATGCGTTTTGTGAGCGTTGTCACCAGCACCCGTTCGTTGCGCTCGGCGCGCTTGCGGCATTCTTCGAGAAGGTCATCGATCTGGCCTTTTACGGGGCGAACTTCAACCCGTGGATCGAGCAAACCGGTCGGGCGAATTATCTGTTCGATAACCTCGCCACCGGTCTTTGTCAGTTCGTAAGGGCCGGGCGTCGCCGAAACATAGATCGTCTGACCGACCCGCGTCTCAAACTCTTGAAAATTCAGCGGGCGGTTGTCTTTTGCGCTCGGCAGACGAAAACCGTATTCGACGAGCGTCCCTTTGCGCGTTTGGTCGCCCTTAAACATCGCTCCGAGTTGCGGAACAGTCTGGTGCGATTCGTCGATCACCATGAGCGCGTTCGACGGCAGATAATCGAGCAGCGTCGGCGGCGGCTCGCCCGGTTTTTTGCCTGTAAGGTGTCGCGAATAATTTTCGATGCCGCGGCAAAAACCCATCTCTTTTATCATCTCGAGATCGTACATGGTGCGCTGATGCAGCCGCTGCGCTTCGACGACCTTGCCTTCTTCGACGAGGAACTTTTCATGACTTTCAAGCTCGGCCTTTATCGTCTGAACCGCCTGTTTTATTGTCTTTTTCGACATCACGTAATGTGTTTTTGGATAGATCGGCAGCCGCGAATCGTGCTTTGCAAGCACTTCGCCGAGCAGAGGATCGATCGTCAAAATCGAATCGATCTCGTCGCCCCAAAACTCAATGCGATAAGCCTGTTCCTGATAGCTCGGATAAATCTCGACGACGTCGCCGCGCACGCGAAACGATCCGCGGTCAAAGTCGATATTCACGCGCTCGTATTGCAGCTCGACCAGCTTTTGCAAAAACTCGTCGCGTTTTATCTTCATCCCCGGCTCGACGAAGATCAACATTCCGTAATACGCGTCGGGATCGCCAAGGCCGTAAATGCACGAAACGCTGGCAACGACGATCACGTCCCGCCGCTCGAACAGCGCCCGTGTCGCCGAAAGGCGCAAACGGTCGATCTCTTCGTTTACCGTCGCTTCTTTTTCTATGTATAGATCGGCCGCGGGAACGTATGCCTCGGGCTGGTAATAGTCGTAATACGAGACAAAATATTCGACCGCGTTGTCCGGGAAAAAAGTTTTGAATTCCTGATAGAGCTGCGCCGCGAGAGTTTTGTTGTGAGCGAGCACGAGCGTCGGCCGCTGAGTCTGTTCGATCACATTTGCAATCGTAAACGTCTTGCCGCTGCCCGTTATGCCGAGTAAAACCTGATCTTTTGCGCCGTCGTTCAGCCCATCGACGATCTGTTTGATCGCTTCGGGCTGATCGCCCTTCGGCGTGTTTTCAGAGATGAGACGGAATTGCACAGTCTAATCATAGTGCAAATTTGTGCAAAAATAAAAAAGGAGCGGTTTATTTATAGATGGCGGTGGCGGCTCTCTTTCGTAGATTGTCGATAGTGTCGTGCAATTCATCACCACGGGCGGCGTAAATGTCAGTGATCAAATTTGCATCTGACGGACGAAATGCTCGGAGCATGATGTCGCTGTTTCGCACAATGCCGCGTGAATCAATAACAACGACGGCTCGCGTAAAACTGATCGGATAGAGCCAATGTTTACCGTAATATTTTGTAACCTTGCGATCGGGATCAGCGAGTAATGTTATGGGCAAACTTAACTTCTCTGAAAATAAACGATTTCCGGCAGGAGAGCCGGGTGAGATGCCGACAATCGTTGCTTTGGTGTCCAGATATTGATGCCAGTTTTCGCGTAATGAACACAATTGCCGCGTGCAGACCATCGTTTCATTCTGCGGATAAAACAACAGAACTGTAACCGACCCGATGTTGTCGGATAAATTCCACTTTTCTCCGCGATCTGTTCGCAATGTAAAGTCCGGTGCTTTGCATCCAATGGAAACCGTTTCAGATTTAGTTGTCTCTTTGAAAGTTACCGCCGACATACTGCTTGAAATTTGTTATTTGCTCAACGCGTTGACGTCTCGGTAAGCGGAAATGGTGGAACGCGCAAGTTCCATCACTTCAGGCGAAAGCGATCTTAGATTTACTATCTTTTGAAGCTCGGGCAACATTCTCTCGTCTTTTTGCACGCTGAAAAGATGCAGGAGGGCAAACTTTACACGCAGGTCGTTGTGATTTATCAGTGTTTCGAAAAGCTCTTTTGTCTCGCCGGCTTTGATCAGCAGAGAGCACAGTGCAAACGCCTCGTACGCAACCTTGCCGTCGTCATGCGTCAGCCGTTCAATCGACTTCTCGACAAAGCCGGACTCGATTGCGGCTCTCGCAGCGTGCGTCGTGCGGTAATCGTCATTCGCCTCAATTATGCGTTTCCACGCATGCGCTCTGTCGAAACTCAAACGAAACAATCCGCGGGCAGCGGCGGCGCGAACTTCGCGCGTCGGATCGGCACAAGCAAGTAAGATCGCCTCAAAAACCGATTCGTGGTCAAATTCGGTGAGCGTCGCGACAGCCTTCGAACGCAAATTTGCCGAAAGATCGTAGAGCGCGATCTGCGTGACTGCTTCAACAGAATTTTGCGTCTTGAACGCCGCCAAAACTCTCAGCGCGATCTCGCGTACCGCGTCGTCTTCCTCTGACTCGTCGTTTGCCTGATCGATCGCATCCAAAAGCGCCGGCTCGTCTGAGATCGGCAATTGCCGGTAAGTTTTTGCATTGCCAAGCTGCGTGAACGAATTTATCGGGAGCTGTGCGTATTGCAGCTTGCGCATCTTCTCCTGAAAAGTCTTTGTATCGATAGGAGCCGTCTTGTCCTCGGCCAGGTTTGCCTTGACTTTTTTGCGACCCTTTTCGAGCTTTTTTAACTCAAATTTGAGCTTTGGAATCTTTGCATTGGGCTGTTTCAACTTTCTTAGCCATTCGATTTCTTTTTCGGCGTCTACATCTGCAGAACCATCATCGACGATGTCTGAATAATAACTCGCGTAGCGATTTTCGTTTTCTGGCTCACCGGCGCCTCGCTTACTTTTTTTCCAAAAGTAGATGGCAAAACCAATGCCACTAACGACAATGAGCCCCATCGTGTACCACCACTGCTCTCCGGCATCCTCGACCATACGAAGTTCCGATTGCGCGGCGGCCTTCGACACGAAGACCATAATCGATGTAAATAAGGCGGTTAGACGACTCATCATTAAAAAGCTGTGTGCCATGGAGTGGAGATCTTTTTACCTAAAATTGGATTTTTTGGAACCGGTTGTCCCGTGCGAAGTGCGTTTGGCGACATGATCGCCGTTTTCTATTATGCAACTATTATTGGCATTTGTCATCACATTTTTGCCGACGTTAATAGAAGTTCAACGCCTGATTTTTTTGAAAAACGACTTACCAGAGCCCATTTTGCTCAAATCGTCGATTCGTAATAGAGTTATATTTAAGTTTATGCCAAGTCCGGCACTGATTTCCGATAGCGAAATTCCAAATCTAAAATTGCTGCATCGCGGCAAAGTGCGCGACGTGTACGAGGTTGACGAAAAGCGTCTGCTGCTCGTCGCAACCGACCGCATTTCGGCGTTCGACTGTGTACTGCCGACGCTCATTCCATACAAGGGCGAAGTTCTCACTCAGCTATCAAAGTTTTGGTTCGAGCGGCTGTCAGACATCACAGCCAATCATCTGATCTCGACCGAGATCGACAAGATGCCTGGTTCGATTGTGGGTCGCGAAGAGCTTAGGGGCCGTTCGATGCTGGTAAAGAGAACCGAAGTGTTTCCTGTCGAATGCGTCGTTCGCGGCTATCTGGAAGGTTCAGGCTGGAAGGATTACAACTCCACGCGAAAAGTCTGCGGACATGACCTGCCACGCCATCTGAAACAGTGCGACCGTTTGCTCGAACCGATCTTTACGCCCGCGACCAAAGCCGATGTCGGCCACGACGACAACATTACAGGTTTGGAATTTAAGAGCATTGTTGGTTCCGAGGCCGCTGCGTATCTAAAATCTACGTCGCTAAGACTCTACAAGGCGGCTGCCGAGTACGCACGGAAAAAGGGCATCATTATCGCCGATACAAAATTTGAGTTTGGTGTCGATGCCGACGGGAATATTTTATTAGTCGACGAAGCCCTAACGCCCGATTCGTCACGATTTTGGGACGCCGATAGTTACGAAGCGGGTCACGCCCAGCCGTCGTTCGACAAACAATTCGTCCGCGAATATCTCGAAACCCTCGACTGGGACAAAACGCCTCCTGCTCCCGAACTGCCACCGGACGTCGCCGAGGCAACTTCGCAACGATATGTTAAGGCCTACGAGCTTCTCACCGGCAAAAGCCTGTCAGAACCGCCTGCGTGAGTGGGCGGCCAGTCATGTACCCATCATTTTAACTTCGTCACCAACGCGAATTTCAGCTCCCGCGCTATCTGCGATCAGATTCTGGCCGAATAGAACAGCGTTCGGCGTAACGCCGAGCGACTCAAGGCGTTCGGGCATGACATCCGTTGCCATGCGATAGGTCGCGAGCGTTTTGAGCGGATCTTTACCATCGAACTCACCGCGCGATTGATCGACCGTCGTGATGACGCAACGCTCACAGGGCTTTGTCCCGCGAAAGACGGCGTCGCCAATACTGATTTTGCTCCAGTCATCTTCCGAGTACGCCTGTGAACCGCTAACGACGATATTTGGCCGAAAACGGTTCATTGGCAACGGATCGCGGACGCCCTCGTCCGCATTCGTAATTCGTGTATTCAAATCCGCGAGCGATGCTTCGCTTAAAAGCATAAGCGGATA
>JANOGL010000438.1:0-13114 GCA_031405985.1 Acidobacteriota bacterium
GGATAGCCGCTATTTAGCTTTTTTGTCGCTATGAGTTTCAGGTACGTTTGGGATCATCGGCACTTTCCCTTACAACCTGTCAGCCTCGTAATCTTCCTTTTCCGTCGTGATTCGCCCATCGGCGGGGGGTTGTGCCGGCGCCCGAGGCCGATTGAGCGAAGAGTTCTATCTTTCGTTTTTGTGTATAATAACTCAACCCTAAAATGGCATCGGAGAATGAATTGGATTTTGAATGGGATGAGGACAAAGCATCTGCGAACCTCAAAAAGCATCGCGTTAGTTTCGACGAAGCGAAGACGATCTTTGGCGATCCGTTTGCCACAACTATTAATGATTCTCTCCATTCCGTTGGCGAACGACGGTTTATTGACGTTGGCCGGTCTGAGACTGGTAAGATCTTGGTGGTATCATATACTCAGCGTGGACGGAGGATTCGTTTGATCAACTGTCGTGTTGCTACAAAAGCTGAACGTAGGACTTATGAAGAAAAAGAGTGAAAAAAATATTGATGAGATGCTGCCGGAATACGACTTCAGCCAGGGTGTTCGCGGGAAGCATTACCAAGCGTATCGCAAAGGGCATAGCGTCACTATCCACAAGACCGATGGATCGACGATTGTGCAGAATTTTAAGTTGGAGGACGGAGCCGTTGTTCTCGAACCGGATGTTCAGGCTTATTTCCCAAACTCAGTCGCTGTCAACTCGGCACTACGTTGCCTTATTCCTTTGCTGCCAAAGAAGGGAAAATCACGGGCCAGGACCTAATGCTTGCTTGTCCGTCACCGTACCCTATTCTATAGCCGATCAGCTTCGTAGTCTTCTTTCTCAGTCGTAATGGCGCCGGTCGGCGGCGTCGTGCAGGCGGCGGCGGAGGATGCCAGTCTGGTCGCTTCAACCGAAGAAGCAGCCATATTCATCGGCGTCTATCTCTTTGAGCATTGCGCTGAGACTCGTGGATCGGCCGGACGGCGTATATGGCCACCATTTGTCGCTTGCACGTTTCCAGTATAGGCGCCATTTATTTGAAGAGGCTATATAGCGCAGCTTCGCGACATCCATTTCGATCCACAGCGATGGATCGCGGAAGTCGGGGCGGCTTTCACGGATAAGGACATTGTGTCGATCAATGTCATAGGCGAGGCGTACCTGATCTCGCGCGCGAGGAGGCACGCGGCGCTCACACAGACCTCCCACATGTTGTTCGATCGATTTCAGTTGATCCTTGGAAAATGCCATCAAACCTCTTATTGATGCGGCCGACTACGTAAACTCACCTTAGTTTGATCTTATTCGTGCATTCGTGGCAAATCCCCTCGCATAGCAAAATTGGCCACGAATGCGCGAAATTCAATTCCTTACAACCGATCCGCCTCGCAGTCTTCCTTTTCCGTCGTGATCTTGCATCCGTGAAGTTCCAATCGTTTTAACGTAAGACCGCAGTCAGTTTATTAACACGGCGGCGTTTTGGCAGATAGGCGAGATCCATAAATCCAGAAAGTTGAAAACGAACAAGGCTGAGCGAGTTTTCGGCCTCGATGTTTGTTCGTTGAAGTTGCAGCGGATCACTGCCTTGTCGAATATTCGCTGTGTTTGTCATAAAACTAAGATCGTAATTTTGTCTGATAAATTCGGCTGCGGCGCGGCTGTAAGTATTTGTCAATGATTACAACCGATCAGCCTCGTAATCTTCTTTTTCGGTCGTAATCTTGCCGTCGGCGAGGTCGTACCAGCGTTTTAGGCCGGCGGCGAATGCTCCCCAGCCGCCGGGGCCGAGAAGGTTGCTGATCTTTCGACGGATGAGTTTTCGGTCAACGAGGCCTTTTTGTTTTAGAAGAAAGACCGCATCTTGCTGGTCTTTGAATCGACCGGCGATGTATTTGAGAATGACCAGCCATTCTGCCGTCACTATCGATAGGCCATTGGGAAGTTGATAAGCTTCTTCCAATGCTTTTTGGTAGTAAACACGAACCTCGTCGTTTCGCACGATCCAATCTACCGGCACCTTGATGCGACCGACGGGCACGCGATAGCGGTCGCCGCCAAAGCCCAATTTTCGCTCGGCCTCGATCGGCAGAATAGACGACGCGATCACGTCAACGTCTTTTGTCAGACGCGGACCGCCGTAGAAATGCATAGCGATGCCGCCAACCAGGGCAAAATCAATGTTGTGTTTCTTCGCAAGCGCGACATATTTCTTAACGGCCCTTACACCGGCGTCGGTCGCGATCATAGGGTTCGGATTATTATTCATATTCCGTTCTATCATCCTTACAATTTCCTGTCGTGACATCATTACACCTTGGATTATAGCTTCGTTTTGATTTTTGGAACAATTAATATTTTTTGAATTTGTCTTTCTCATTGAGTGAGTGGTGTAGGTGAATTAAAAACTGCTATCTGGCAAGGGACACTTAAGCAGCGTATGCTAATCTAAGTTTTCGTTTATTTAGCTGAGGTTTATGAAGAAAGTGGGTTTTGTCAGTCTCGGATGCCCGAAGAATCTCGTTGACAGCGAGGTGATGATGGGCACATTAGCGCAAGCTGGATACGAGATCACGAACAGCGCGGACGAGGCTGATACCGTGGTTGTAAATACTTGTGGGTTTATTGAGTCGGCAAAGCAGGAATCGATAGACGCAATCCTTGAGGCGACGCGGCTCAAAGCCGCGGGCAAGGCGAGTCGCGTGATCGTCGCGGGCTGTCTCGTCGAACGTTATCGCGACGATTTAATGAAGGAACTGCCCGAGGTCGACGCGTTTATCGGCACCTCGCAAGTTAGTGAGATTCTCAAAGCGGCGGACGCTGGATTTGATGCTAAAAAGCTGACGATCACGCCGATCGGCAATAAGACAGCCACATATCTTTACGACGAATACACGCCGCGAATGCGAGCGACGCAATCGCATACAGCGTTTATCAAGATCGCCGAGGGCTGCGACCGGCCGTGCGCGTTCTGCTCGATACCTTCGATGCGCGGCAGTTTTCGCTCGCGGAGGTTCGGCTCGATCATCGAGGAAGCTCGCGATCTCGCAAAGCAAGGCGTCAAGGAAGTTGTGCTGATCGCGCAGGATTCGTCGCGTTACGGGGAGGATCTTGGCGAAGTAGATCTGCTCGCCGATCTTATCCGCGCGCTCGGTGAGATCGACGAACTCGAATGGATTCGCGTCATGTACGCATATCCGACGCACATCTCAGACGCGTTTCTCGCCGCGCTCGCCGAAACATCAAAAGCCGTCAAATATCTCGACATGCCTCTGCAGCACGCGTCGTGGAATGTTCTAAAACTGATGAAACGCGGGGGCACACGCGAGTCGCTCGAAAAACTTATCGCTCGCGTGCGTGCGCAGGTTCCGGGCATCGCGATCCGCACGACTTTTATCACGGGCTTTCCGGGCGAGACGGACGCGGATTTCGAAGAGCTTATAATATTTGTGCAGAATTGCCGCTTCGATAACGTCGGCGTTTTTACATATTCCGACGAAGAAGGCACGTCTGCCTACGATCTGCCTGACAAAGTCGATCCCAAAATTGCAACCAAACGCCGTAATTCGCTCATGAAAGAACAGGCGAAGATCAGCAGGGAATTAGGCCGGGCAAAAGTCGGCGAGACATACAAAGTTATCTTCGAGGGTTTGTCGCAGGAGTCCGATCTTCTTTTCCAAGGCCGCCTCGAAGGTCAAACGCAGGAGATCGACGGCTACATTCTCATCAACGACATGCCTGAGAATCTCGAGCCGCAGATCGGCGCGATTTACGACGTGAAGATCACCGAGGCCCACGACTACGACCTGATCGGTGAGATTTTGTGAGTTAAGCATCGAATCATCGATTTCATGCAACAAATGTGAAAAAGGAAACCACTACCATGTCGAACTCAAAACGGATAATTATCGCCGGGGTTATTGTTGGTATGTTGTCGATTCTTGGCATAGGTCAAGCTGACGAAGAGAAAGGGATTTTCAGCCAACTCAGACATACTCGCAGAATTAACGCTCATGGCGACGAGTTTACGTCGATGGATATGAGCCCCGACAAAAAGCGTCTCGCAATAGGTACTGAGAAGGGCGAGGTGATCATCTGGAACATTGAAAACGCGAAGATCGAGAAGCAATTTCACCAAGGTCGACCAATTCATGAAATTGTTTTTGTCGGAAACGGAAGTGTCGTTGTAGCTGGCGGCAATCACACCGGCACTCATAACTGCCTTTTCGGAAAGCAGGATCTTGCCACGGGGCGGTTCGAGGAGTGGTCGGGAGCGGGAGCTGACTCGCTTATGTATCTGTCATTGGATGAGACGACTGGAATACTGGTAACTGCGACGTTGAATGGTTATATTACTGCTTGGGATACGGCGAACGGAAAAAGGAAGGCTTTATGGGATGCAAAAACCACTGTCCTTGGATTGGCGGTCGCTGGATCGTCAGTTTATGTGTCCCGTAGTGACATTGATACCCGCAGGGGGCTCGACGATGATAGTGAAGTTCTGGGAGAAATAGTAATCTTATCGGCGGACGATCCCAAAAAATCGACAAAGACCTTCATGCCAAAGAAAGTCGGCTATGCAACTCGGTTGCGATTCTCTCCTGATAAGAAAATGCTCGCGGCAAATTTGTTCCAGTCCGATGGACCGACGATAGGTTTCTTTGATTCCGTCACGAGTAAACAGATGGGATCAGTCGAAGGCTCCTTAAATGTAAAGTGGATTGGCAATGAACGCGTTCTTTTATCCGATGATGAAGAGCCTCTGAAATTCTGCACTATCGGCCGCGACGGCAAAATAACGACCGATGAGATCAACAAGGGCGGCGGTTTCCACAGCGACGGTAATCCAATTGACGTGAGTGGCCAGGCCGTATCCGCCGATGAAAAGTTTGTTTGGCACTCCTATAAAAAAATCGGTGCTCTCGCGCAGTTCGATCTCAAGACGAAAGAATCAAAACTCCTGATCGTCTTGCCGCCATTTCCTTATGCGATGGACGTTAGGGAATATGGCAATGGTCGAGGTCATATTGCGACAGTCGGTGACGACAAATATGCTCGCGTTTGGAATCTAGCGGACTTCTCACTGGTTCGTGAGATCAAGACAGACGCGACACCGCAAGGGATAGCTCTACTTGCAGATGGAAAGCGGTTCATTTATTCGGCTAGCGGAAGAATGCCACCAACAGGGGTATTTTCTGTCGACATCGCTACTGGAGATCGCAAGCAATTACTAAACCTTGACGCGCCGTTTGTCGGCGTAATACCCGCAGGTAATGATTTTTTATACGAAGGACGCGTAAAAGAATCGGAAAAAACTCCGACCGAAACCGCGGGCAAGAAGGGTGATGAAACGGACGAACCCAAATATGTGACAAACAAATTAATTCTCGCTTCGGCTGAGACTGGGAAAATGATCCGAGAATTTAGCTTCAAAGAAGCGGTTTCAAAATACGCGAGTTCGCGAAACGCGAATTGGATCGCGGTGGCTGATAAAAAGGGCGTCCTTTGGAGAATTAATGTTTCAGCTGGCACAATTGACGAGTATCAAGAAGGAAAAATCGACAGTCCGACTCAGATCGCAATTACGGATGACGGGCGATACATTTACACCACAGAATGGTACGCGAAACTTAAACAGTGGGATACGGAGAAACGTTCTTCTAAGTTGATAGTAGATGGATTCCGCGGACAAGCCAGTTGCTTGAGACTTTCTGCTGATGAAAAATTTGCAGTTATCGGTGGCAATCACTACGACATTGGAGTTTATGAGATTGCTACCGGCAGGACGGGCTTCTATACGAGGGTCGACGCTTCGGACTTTTATGTTCCCCAGGCCTGGATGAAGGGTAACCGTCTTATCTACATAACGGATGGCGGCGTAATGTTTGAAGGGATTTTTTCAAAATAGACTGCCCCCGCGATCTCATCGGCGCGATTGTGTGACGCTCATTACCACCTAATTCCAGGCGACTGTCCAAGATAATCGTCCGATTCCAACTGATCTAACATGAAATCCGCCACGTCGGCACGCGAGATGCGGGCGCCGGTAATGAAATTCCCGACGTTGCTTCCGTGATGTTTCACTCCGCGTTTTTCTGAATTAGTAAGAGCCCCGGGACGCACGATTGTCCAGTCGAGATTGCTTTTTGCGATTGCTTGTTCCTGCCGCGTTTTGTCAAAAAAGTAAAACGGCAAAACCAATGGGATTACGATGAAAGTGTACAACAAACCCATTCTTCCGGCGGTATCGCCGAACCCAAGCGCCGTCTCGCAGACAAAACGTCGAACACCGTTGGCTTCCATTGCTTTCAGGATATTTTGCGTCCCTTCCGAGAGAATTCGCGTTGGGTAAAAAAACCGTTTGTGGCCAAGA
This sequence comes from Acidobacteriota bacterium, assembly GCA_031405985.1. Taxonomy (GTDB): domain Bacteria; phylum Acidobacteriota; class Blastocatellia; order Pyrinomonadales; family Pyrinomonadaceae; genus OLB17. The sequence goes on from JANOGL010000438.1 coordinate 6,356, forward strand.
GCGGAAAGCACGGCGTCCTGTCCCTGTAATGCGGCGGCGACGGATTTGTAATCGAGCACGTCGCCGCAGACGACATTGAGCCGCGCATTCTCGACGCCGAGTTTTGACGCGTTTCTCACCATGGCGGTCACGGTGTAACCGCGATCCAAGGCCTGTTCGACGAGCCTGCGGCCGGTTCCGCCGGTTGCCCCGATTACCAGAATGCGGTTGGGCTTTTGCGTTGACGAACTCTTATTTGAGACTTTTGGCAAATGAAGCCCGGCGCGCCAAAGCAGCAGATTGATTGCGATAGCATACATAGCCCAAACGATAACTATTGTCATGTTTAATTAACCAAGTTGACGAGTTGTGCTTTCGGTTACACTGCCGGGCTCGGCTGCGGCGTGTTCGCGAGAATCTTTTGGAAATGAAATGTTCGTGTCGATAATTTTCGCGGGCGGAAGTTGTGCGTCGAGCGGCCCTGTGTTTAGCGAACCGGCAACATCTACGTCGGCACTTGATCTCTTTCGTTTTTTGAAAACCTTTACCGGAAAGAGAAATCCGGCGCCCATTGTCAGCATTCCGGTGGCAATAATGGTGAGAAATATTATTTTTCCGTAAGACCCAGGGAAAAGGCCAAGCTCCGTCGCCGCCTGATTTAAAAGTCCGATCACGAGGCCAAATATAAATAGCCCGATACCGAGCCGCATTACTTTAAAGTTCGGCCGCGTTGTGATTACCGGTGCGCTCGCCGCGTCGGCATTTACGATCTCGGTCACACCATCGAGCGCGAGTCCGCAGGTTCGGCAAAAGCTTGTATCCGCTTGGCAATGCTTTCCGCATCTTGGACAGTAAATTTTGTCTGACATTAGATAAATTTACGACTATCAGAGTTTCGTTGTTCGAACTATTATCGCGTAATTCTGTATATCATGATCGCGGCCCGCTTTGTTAAAATCGAAAAATTTTCGAGACTTGCATATTCGCCGGCGGCGTGTGAATTTTGTCCGCCGCCGATGCCAATTCCGTCGAGGCCGGGAATGATGCCCGAGATGAACGCGATGTCGCCGGCGCCGCGACTGCCTGGGTCGAGGGCTTCAACGGCGCCGAAGCCAAGTTCGCGGCTAACCTGGTCGAGTTGTTTTAGCAGCGCGTAGTTGCCCTCGACGGGCGTCATGGCGGGAATGCCGTCTTCGAACGTGATCGTCGCTTTTGTGCCATTCAAATTTTTCGCGACGATCTCGCGCATTTTGCCGCGGGCTTTTTCCTTCTGTTCTTCGCTGATGAATCGAAGATCGCCCGTGAGGGTTGCCCGTGCGGCGACAACATTGCTTTTGCCGGTCGCTTTGCCGATGGCGTTCTTAGACTCCGCGGTCGTGCCGCCGACGATCATACCGGGATTGAATGTCAGATACTGCTCGCCGCCCAATTGTGTACGAAACTCGTTGAGTATGCGCGACGCTTCGAAGATAGCTCCGTTGCCCATCGCCTCACGAAAGATCTGGCTCGAATGGCCGGTCTTTGCTTCGATCTCAAGTCGCCAACTGCTCGAACCGCGACGGCCGACTGTGGCCGTGTTTCCGACCGTGCCTTCAAAACTCAGAGCAAGATCGCTGCGCCGCGCGGCCGCGATCATGTCGCCGCGACAGATATCTACCGGCTCGCAGGAATTTTCCTCATCGCCCGTTAATATCACAGTGATCTGCGTGTCTTTTAGGGTACCTGCCGCGTGCAGAGCCTTTAAGGCATAAACGAGCATGACGTTGCCGCCCTTCATGTCGGCAATGCCCGTGCCGTAAACGCGATGTCCTTCGCGGCGAAATTTCTCGCCTTTCAAGACCGTGTCGATGTGGCCGAGCAGCAAAATTCGTTTACCTTTTTTGCCTTTTGTCTCGGCGATAAGGTGCCCGGCGCGTTTTTGCTCTGGCGGCATGTCGATCCAGCGCGCACTCATACCAATCGACTCGAATTCTTTCTTCAAGAGCATGCCGACATTTTTAACTCCCGCAATATCTTCGGTCGGGCTTTCGATATCGACGGTTTGTTTGATCAGGTCGACGGACTTTTCAAAACTATTGTCGATAAACTCGATCATCTTTTGCTCTGCGGGACTGAGCTGCTGGGCAAAGATCGATTGAAAAAGACACAGGACGACAAGAAAAGCGAAAAGTTGTTTTATCAAAAAGTGGTTACTCATGGTTTTTAGGTTGAGTGTCGATGTTAAGATGAAATCGCGTCTGAGTCAATAAATCACGGCATTTCGCGATCCTTTTCTGCAGTGAAAACGAGCTGCCTTCATATGCATTCCAACATTATTGTAGGATTTGAGCAATGCGGCTTGTCGATGTTATTCGCCGTTTGTTCAGGCAATTCTATGGGTTAGTATCACTAACTTGATACGCGAGGACACTCGAAACCAAAATCGATTTTTAATGGAAAATTAATTCAGGAGAGATAATGAACGCAAAAAATGTACTAAAGTTTGCCGCCGAGCACGACGCCAAGTTTGTGTCCGTGCGGTTTACCGATTTGCCCGGAGCGTGGCACCATCTGACCTTTCCGATCTCGCAGTTGACCGAGGACAGCTTTGAGGACGGATTCGGTTTTGACGCGTCTTCGTTACGCGGCTGGGCGGCGATCCACGAATCGGACATGCTGCTCGTCCCCGATCCGTCGCGGGTTTGGGTCGATCCGTTTGCGAGCGGGCCGACGATTTGCCTTATCGCCAACGCCGTCGATCCGATAACAAAGGAAGGCTATTGGCTCGACCCGCGTTCGGTTGCGACGCGTGCCGAGAGCTATCTGAAATTCACCGGCATCGCCGACACTGTTTACGTCGGGCCTGAGGCCGAGTTTTTTGTGTTCGACGAGGCGCGTTTTCACAATAACCAAAACAGCGCCGGTTATTACCTCAATTCCGAGGAAGGCCATTGGAACAGCGGCCGCTCCGAGGGCGACACGCCGAACATGGGCTATCACATTCGACCTAAAGAAGGCTATGTTCCGGTTGCGCCGCTCGATTCGCTCATAGATCTTCGTAATTCGATCTCGACAATTTTGCGCGAAGTCGGCATCGACGTCGAATGTCATCACCACGAAGTCGCGACCGCCGGCCAGTGCGAGATCGATTTTAGATTTTCAAATCTGCTGCACACGGCGGATAATTTGATGCTCTTCAAAAACGTCGTCAAAAACACCGCTCACGCCGCCGGTAAGACCGCGACGTTTATGCCGAAACCGCTTTACGGCGACAACGGCTCGGGCATGCACGTTCACCAATCGCTGTGGAAGGACGACAAACCGCTTTTTGGCGGCGATCAGTACGCGGGCCTCTCAGAAATGGCGAAATTCTACATCGGCGGGCTTTTGAAACACGCTCCGGCATTGGTCGGATTTGCCGCGCCAACTACGAACAGTTACAAACGACTCGTTCCGGGCTTCGAAGCACCGGTCAACCTCGCCTACTCGGCGCGAAACCGCTCCGCTGCGGTCCGTATTCCGATGTTCTCGCAATCGCCGAAAGCCAAACGCCTCGAATTTCGGCCGCCCGATCCTTCGTGCAATCCCTATCTGACGTTCGCGGCCCTCTTGATGGCCGGTCTCGACGGCGTTCAGAACCGCATCGATCCGGGCGAACCGCTCGACAAGGACATTTACGACCTGCCGCCCGAAGAATTGGCGAATGTTCCAAGCTTGCCCGGAAGTCTCGACGAGTCGTTAAAAGCGCTCGAAGACGATAACGAATTTCTGCTCAAGGGCGACGTCTTTACGCCGCAGCTCATCGAGCGTTGGATAACCTACAAACGCGAAAACGAGATCACACCGTTACGCTTGCGTCCGCATCCGCTCGAGTTTTCGATGTACTACGACGTGTAGTGAGCAATAGGTTTTTGAACATGAGGCCTGCCAGCATTTGGCGGGCCTTTTCTGTCCTCAGTGGTTGGTTCGAGCAAAACGCTACAGATCAGGCGGCTCAGTGCGAAAGTTATTGTTTGAACTGTCCGTAGGATTGACATATATTGTAAGGACTCGAGAAATCCATCACGTATAGAGATAGTTGGTACCATGATTAATGCTTACGGAATCTTTGAGGGAGGCGGTGCCAAAGGCTTGGCCCATGCGGGGGCGCTAAAGGCTGCCGAGGAGAACGACATAAGGTTCGTCGGTCTCGCAGGGGCCTCTGCCGGAGCGATCATCGCCGCGTTAATTGCGGTCGGTTATCGCGCCAATGAACTATTCGATCCGGATTCAAGAGACCCTAAAAAAGTCTTTAATGCAAATTTTGTCGAGCTTCTCGGAAAACGGCGTTGGAAGGTAGTTTCTGCACTTCGCTGGATACTGCGAAATTACGGAAAGCATCGGGTGGCAAAATTATTCTTCGGTTTACTGGGAGCTATCGCGACGGTTTTTTTGGTCGTCGCATTGATCACCGCCCTTTTCACCGGATTTAATTACTTAGACACGCTCGCTTTGCCAATCGCTATCGTGTTGGTTGCCACGATCGTAGGTTTTACCCTGGTCTTTGTGGTGGTGCTCGACCTATACCTTCCAATGGGGCTATTCTCAAGCACAAACTTCGAGGCATGGCTGAACCGGAAGTTGAGCGAAAAGCTATTCCCCGGCGAGGAGATCAAGCTCGTTACATTCGCCGACCTCAAGGAGAAAAACAAGGTTCCGTTGAAGATAATCGTGACCGACATCCGGTCGCGAAAGCCCGTAGTAATTGATGCGGAAAACAATATATCCGACTCGGTCGCCGAAGCAGTGGGACACTCACTGGCGATCCCTTTCGCGTTTCAGCCGCATTTTCATAAAGACATGACGTTTGTCGACGGAGGCGTCCTGTCAAATTTTCCAGCGTGGGTTTTTGACGACCAGCGTGCAGAGCAAACCGGTGTCGTCTACACCCTCGGATTCCGCTTGCATAACGCACTTGACGAGCAAGACGTTGCGAAACGCAAAAAAACACTCAAAAATTACCTGTTCGATCTAAGCACGGTTTTTTTTGGAGATAGTCTGCTTCAGATCCGAGAGATCGAAGACCTTTACCTTATTCCAATAAAGGTAAGCGCGACAACATTGGATTTTGACCTGGATCATGAAGGTCGGAGGTCTTTATTTCATGAAGGCTACTATGCCACGAATCGATTTTTCAGACGGTTTAGCTCGGGAACGAGCGAGGAACTGGTCGGAATGTACCTCAAGAGACTCCACGACGAAATGGACAAACTACTTAAGGTTGATGACCTTCATCTAAGGCTGAACATCGCTCTTCCGATCGAACCGCAACGGCGGCGAATGCGTATTCTCTATACATATAATATGGATGACGATTGTGACGATCGTCTCGAACTAAAGATCAATGCCGGCGCCATGGGAAAATGTTGGCAGACCAAGCAGCCCGTTATGGTCAACATGGATCGAGTGAGGAGCTCGCTCGAAGATTGGAATATGACCAAGTATGAACAGGCGTTGATCAGAAAAGAGCTAAAAACGCTGATCAGCCTTCCCCTCATGCCGGCGAAAAGGGATAATAAAACTAACGTTGATCCGGTGGCGATCTTGTCGATAGACAGTGATAATGATTTGACAGAACAGTTTCTCATTCTGGGGTCACCAGTCGAGAGTGACCTAACCAATCTAGTTAAAAGTACCGCGGACCGAATAGCGGTAGAGTTAACAAAATGAATTCAAAATCGTCGAAAATGGGGAACGAAGAACCTAGCAAAGAACTTGTGCGAACCTTGGGATGGAAAGAGGAGTCGCCGGGGGTTTATGTTGCGGGTAAAGAGTGCTCGGGCGAAGTCGAACTCTCTTCCTTGGTCACGATAGATCCGGCCACCTGGGATGAAACACTCGATGAGGTGGAAGCCGAGGCGGCCGAGTTGAGTGAACAACGGTCCGAGGAACTGGTCGAGGGCGTCGCAATTGGAGAGCTCGACGAGCTCGTCGTGGCTGCGGAGTCGGAAAATTCCGAAGCAGCGGAGTTATCCGATAGTTAATAGTTAAAGGACACTGGGCAGTTCGCATCCGCTCGAGTTTTCGATGTACTACGACGTGTAGTAGTTAAGAGTGTAAAGCAGAATTGGCGGGTCGAGAATATCGACCCGCTTTTTTAGTTAGGGCACGAACGCGCTTGGGATAGGCGTGTCTGTGGGTAGGCCGAATTGTTGAATGGCGATGCCTGCGGTTGAGCGGTTTAGGAACCATGTTGCGGAAGATGGGCGGAAGACGGCGGCGTCTTGTCGTCCTTCGCCGTCGTAATCGCCCGGTGTTGGGGTGTCGCCGTTTGAGCCGAAGGGGAAGGCAAAGAACGAGAAGTCTTCGCTACGAACTACAAACCAGTTGCCGTCAGCGGGACGCCAGAATGCGATGTCTGCCTTACCGTCGCCGGTAAAGTCGCCTTGCACAGGACGATCGGAAGTCACGCCGAATTGCACCGCGAAGATCGAGCCGTTCGAGCTGCGACGCCCCCACCATTCGCCCGGCCCCGATCGCCAGATCGCGACGTCGGCCTTTGCGTCGCCGTCGTAATCAGCCACTACCGGCCTGTCCGTGGAGATGCCGAAATTCAATATCGAAGTTCCGCTGCCGCCCGAATTCGAGATAAACCATGTCGAGCTCGAAGGCCTAAACACCGCCGCATCAGTTCGCCCGTCCGCATCGTAATCAGCCGGTGCAGGAATGTCGCCCGCCGCCCCAAACGGAAACGCAAAGAATGTGCTGTCCTCGCTCCTCAAAATAAACCACTCACCGCTCGAGGGCCTCCAAAACGCCACG
>JANOGL010000468.1:0-4576 GCA_031405985.1 Acidobacteriota bacterium
CATCATTTGGTACTGCCCCTATTGGCCGGCGCGTGATCGCGAGGAGCCTCTCGTCGGGCGAAAGTTCTAAGTTTTGGATCGGACCCGGCTGCCCAACGGCACCGAGCGATTTGCCCGCTCTGTCATACCAGTTGAGCTGCCGCGACTCCTCACTGTCCGAGCTGGGATCGTAAATGAGATGGCCATTTTCTGAAACCGAAAAGAATGCCCGGCTGTTAAAATTGATCCGGATCCGCTCGGCTACGCGAAATGGTTCGCCGATAAGCTGTTGGGAATTGGGATCGAACCCTTGAGCAAGGAGTGCCCCGCCGCGGGCAAAAAGTATATGACCCGAAGTTCCGTTCGGTGAAGGTGAGTAAAGAGCATTCGAGTCAGCCTCAAATAATAACTTGCGCTCGGTACTGTTGGTCGAGCCGACGTATACTTCCGATCGTGCCTGGTCAGAACTTGTGCCAAGAAAAATGAAATGCTTGCCGTCAGGCAGGAAATGCGGCCACCGGTCGATGCCGTCAGGGCGTTGTTCGTAACCAGGAACGAACGCTGATTTCCCGCCGGAAGCGGTGATCTGGAACAAACCGCTGCCGCCCATGAAGTAAACAATTGTCCCGTCGCGGTTCCACGTGCCGTCAAATCCGCGAACATCCGATGGCAGATCCACAAGGTCGCGAACCGTGCCGTCCGCCAGATCCAGACGCTTCAGTTTTCCTCCAGATTGAAACCCGATAGACCGGCCGTCCGGTGACCAAAACGGAAAGCCCGCTGCTCCCTCAGTGCCCGGCAAGACGCGCCCATCGATCGAATCAATGGGACGCAGCCAGATCAAACTTGTCGAGTCCATCGTGGCGATCGCGGCAATATTTCGCCCGTCGGGAGAGATGGAGATCTGTCCCTGGCCGTTTGATCGCCCGGGCGGCTGGATCGTGAACGCCGCCTTTGCGGACTCGACCGAGGCGGAAGATCTATACGATCTGAACGAACGTACGGTTACCACTACGAGAGCAACCAACAGCAATGCGGCCAATACCCAAGGCAGCCGCTCCCATGACAAGAACGAGGGTAGCCGAAGCGTTATCGGCCCACTGTGTGCGGTCGTTCCATCACCCTTTAGCACGGCGGTAACACCCTCGTTGACGCCACGGTCGCCCGACAATATCGCCGTCTGTGGCTCATCACTTACAGTGCCTTGCACTAGCGCGGTTCCGTCATCTAGACAGTAAAGGAGACTGTCATCCAAATAATCCTTTCTACATTCAGGGCATCGTTTCATACAATTCTATTTCGGCAGATTCAATCGTTTCACGAGGGCCGCAAACCGCGGATCGTCGCGCAGCGGAATCCAATAAGGGTCGACGTTGACTCGAAACAGTTCCCAATCCCTCTCTTCGAATGCCGTATTTAGTTCCTCAAATGCCTTGTCCTTGTCACCAAGTGCCGCGTATATCGCCGCGTAACGGCCGGTCGGAACATATTGCGTTTTCGCCAGATCACGCAACCGCCTGATCATTTCCTCTGCCTTGTCACGTCGGCCGTCTTTCGCGTAAGCAATGCCGGCACCTCGAAGCGCGAATTGGTTCACGGGATCTGCTTGCAGCCATCGTTCGGCCACTGATATTGCTTCCGTGTACATTCCGTTCTCGACATACACGTCGATCATGCTCCAGCGCGCAATGGGATGATTAGGTTCGAGTTCGTAGTTTTTTCGAGCCAGTTCCAGAGCTTTGTCTTTCTGCCCGGTGATGAGATAAGCCCATGCCAGCGTTCCTCCCATATTCATATCGAGAGGTTCTGCATCGAGCCCCCGCTTTATCTCGGCAAGTCCTTCGTCAAGACGGCCGGCCGGTGCGAGATAGATCTGACCGTAACGGAAATGCGCAGAAACGTTGTTTGGATCCAGTTCGATCGCGCGTTTGAATGAGCGCTCGCCTTCAGGAAAATTCCAATCGTAGATCACCAAAGAGTACGCGAGGAACGTGTGGGCCTCGGCCAGCGTGGGGTCTATCTCGAGCGCCTTTTGCGCAGCAGCCTTCGCCTCGGGAAAAGCTTCCTTTGGCGACAGGTAAGGATAGGCCGGCATACTCCCGTATGTTTCCGAGATCCGCGCATAGGCCAATGCGAATTTAGGATCGAGCTTGACCGCCTGTTGATAATACTCGACCGCACGCAGCATCTCGTCCTTGGTCCGCTTGCCAAAGCTGTACCTGCCTCGCATGTAAAGCTGATACGCCTCATTGCTGTCGGTGTATTTCTTGGTGATGCCCTTCGCGTCATTGCCCGACAGTTTCAATTCGAGCTTTTGGGTGATGGTCGTCGCGATCTCGCGCTGCGTTGCTAGCAGATCGGACATTTTGCGATCGTACTGTTCAGCCCAAATCAATTTCTTTGTCCTCGCATCGATCAGTTCGACGCTGATCGTCAGATCGTCGCCGCGCTGAGCCACCCGGCCGGACATGATGGCATCGACCTCCAGTTCCCTGGCGATGACTGCAACGTCTGACTGCGAACCCTTGTACCTCAGAACGGTGCTTGTAGGACTCACCTTCAGGCCCGGAAGCTGCGAAAGCCGATAAATGAGTGATTCGGCGAGACCGTCAGACAGATAATCCGTGTCAGCATTTCCGCTGCGGTTCTCGAACGGAAGCACCGCGATCGAATTGATCTGGTCTGAGTTGCTGCCCTTTGAGAAAAATGCGAAATACGCGCCCACCGCGATCAAGCCGAACAGCAATAGACCAATAATTGCTAAGCCCAGTTTGTGGCCTTTTGCCTGAGTGACGGCGTATTCGAGGCTCGAGGACGAGGTCGTGACATTTTGTGTTGCGGCGGATTGTCCGCTGACTGTCGATTCGCCGCCGCCGCTGAGCATTTGTGTCGCATTTTCCGTCGATGTATTTGCTGTCTCGCGGTTTGGGATGACTGAACGCTCAAGCTCACCTTGAATGTCCAATTCACGCCTCAGATTCTTTAGGTCGATCAGCAGATCGCGGGCCGACTGGTAACGCATCTCAGCATCTTTGGTCAGCGATTTGCGAACGATCCGCTGTAATTCATCGGGTATGTTTTCGAGGAGAAGAGGCTCCTTTTCGAGTATCGAGACGATGGTGTGATTGACCGTTTCGCCGGTGAACGGCACCTTGCCCGCCAGCATTTCATAAAGGACAACACCGAGGCTCCAAATGTCGGTTCGCGCATCGGTCGGTAGCCCGCGTGCCTGTTCGGGCGACATGTATGAAACCGTGCCCATAACCAGGCCGGGCGTCGTGTTGACGAACGCCTTCGTCGCATCTTCGGACCCGCCGCCTCCCACCACCCCGTCATCCGAAGCGGTTGCCACCCCTCCTCCGGCAGGAGGGGGGCTTTTTGGTTCTGACAATTTCGCGAGTCCAAAATCGAGCACCTTTGCATACCCATCCTTGCGGAGCATTATGTTTTCAGGCTTTATATCGCGATGGACGATCCCGGCCTGGTGCGCAGCTGATAGAGCCTCAGAGACCTGAACACCTGTTTTAAGGATGGAATTAAGCTGAAGCTGCTCCTTATGCAATAGATGTTCACGCAGGGTCTTGCCCTCGATAAGCTCCGTGACGATATAGTTTGTGCCATCCGATTCGCCGATCTCATAAACGGTTAGAATATTAGGGTGATTTAGCGCCGATGCGGCTTTTGCCTCCTGAATAAAACGATTCAGTTTGTCGGGATCTTTGCTGAACGCTTCGTTCAAAAACTTGATAGCGACTTTGCGGTCGAGTTTCGTGTCTTGAGCGAGAAAGACCTCGCCCATCCCACCTTTACCAATCGCGGAAACTATCTCGTAGTGCGATACTTTTTCGCCAAGTTTAAGCATTTGATGTGATTGGGAATTATAGCATTGTAATATAAGACAATCGCTCCGTTACCATTCTCTTGGCAAACGACGTGTTCGGAATAATTCTCGCGGGGAATTCGTCTTCAAATGAAAAATGGCATAAACCTTTTCAATTTCTTTCGTGTTCTCTATACTTGATGTAGAGTTTTTGCAGATGGCGTCACGCGGTTTGAAAATTGATCTGAAGAAAAGCGAGCCCGTCGCTAATGGTTTTCGCTTTGCGTTAGTTGTTAGCCGTTGGAACGACCTTTATACATCGCGGCTTTCCGACGGTGCAAAAAACGCTTTGCAGGAAGCCGGAGTCGATGAAAGCTCGGTCGAGATATTTGAAGTCCCCGGCGCATTCGAATTGCCGCTGGCATGTTTGAAAGCTGCGGAGAGTGGCGATTTTGATGCGGTCATTGCGCTCGGCGTCGTCATTCGAGGGGATACGCCGCACTTCGATTACGTTGCCGGCCAGGCAGCCGCCGGCATTATGAACGCATCTTTACAGAGCGGCGTACCCGTGATGTTTGGCGTGATTACGGCCGACACGACTGAGCAAGTTGAGTCGCGTTCGGGCAAACGGGAAGACAACAAGGGTTTTGAGGCTGCCGTCTCGGCAATCGAGATGGCGAGTTTGATGCGGAGTTTCAAAAACCGCAAAGGTGAGGACAAGGCATTTCCGCATGTCGTTTGAAAAGCAAGAGAAAACTTCGAGCGCACGGCACAAAG
>JANOGL010000504.1:0-22972 GCA_031405985.1 Acidobacteriota bacterium
CGAAAAAGTTATGTCGTGGTTTGGCAAAACGCTGTCGATGGCGTGGCGTGAGCGCATCCAATTGACCGGTCTAGCGATTGTTCTGTTACTAATGGTGACCGTGATCTTTTTTGACGTTTCGCGGCTGATCGGGAAGTAGAAATAGGTGAAATACTCGACATTTGAAGAACTTCCGGTTTGGCAAGCGGCTATCACGTTTGCGCTAAAAGTATTCGAGCTTACGGAAAAGGCCGACTATCGCGGTCTTGGCGATACGAAAAACCAACTAGAACGCGCGGCGTTGTCTATCTCTAACAATATCGCCGAAGGGTTCGAGCGCGGGACCACGACCGAGCTTATTTATTTTCTCTATATCGCACGCGGCTCGGCGGGAGAATCACGGTCGATGCTTCGACTGTGCGAGAATTTGCCGCGATTCTCAAATTTCAAATCTGAAATTTCAAATTTGATAGGAATGGCAGTGAATATTTCAAAGCAGTTACATGGTTGGATTGAATCGCTTAAGAACTCCGATATCAAGGGAGTCAAATTTCTAACGCACACTGAAAGAAGCCGGTACGCATTCAAGAAAGAGCAGACCAAGGAATTCGAAGATTTCGACCAGAAGATGGCTGACTTCAAGTTGCGGCATGAAGACTGGCTCAGACGACGACAGGCCGATCCGAGCGCTACACTTTAATTTTATGGCGAGAGTTACAAAAGCAGTTAAAGTTCGTGACATTCAGATCGGCGGCGGTGCGCCGGTCGTTGTGCAGTCAATGACAAAGACCGACACGACCGATGTCGACGGAACTATCAAACAGATCGAAGAAATGGTCGAGGCCGGCTGCGAGATCGTTCGCATCGCCGTGCCGGATGATGACGCGGCCGCGGCGATGAAGGAGATTCGCAAGCGTACCGACGTGCCGATCGTTGCGGACATTCATTTTCACTACAAACTCGCTTTAAAAGCGCTCGACGCCGGCATCGACAAACTTCGCATCAATCCCGGCAACATCGGTTCGATCGACCGCGTTCGCGAAGTTGTCCGCGCGGCGGAAGCTCAAAAAGTTCCGATCCGGATCGGCGTCAACGGCGGTTCGCTCGAAAAAGATCTGCTAAAAAAATACGGCACTGCGACACCCGAGGCGATGGTCGAATCGGGCATGCGGCACATCAAAATTCTCGAAGACCTCGGCTTTGGCGACATCATTATCTCGTTGAAAGCCTCTGACGTGAATCGCATGGTCGCGGCCTATCGGCTGATTGCCGATAAGGTCGATTACCCGCTGCATCTCGGCGTAACTGAAGCAGGCACACCGTTTGGCGGCACGATAAAGTCTGCGATCGGTCTAGGAATTTTGCTTCACGAAGGCATCGGCGATACGATTCGCGTTTCGCTGGCTGCCGAACCGCACGAAGAAGTTCGCGTTGCGTGGGAGATTTTAAAATCGCTTGAACTTAGAAAGCGCGGGGTCACTGTCGTCGCGTGTCCGACATGCGGTCGGCTCGACATCGATAACTTTGTCGAGATCGTCACCGAAGTCGAACGCCGTCTCGCTCACGTCGAGGAACCGCTGCATCTCTCGATCATGGGCTGTGCCGTCAACGGTCCGGGCGAAGCGCACGACTCGCAGCTCGGCATTACCTTCGGCCGAAACGTCGGCATGATATTTAAGGACGGCGTTCCGATGCGCCGCGTTGCCGGCGAAGATATAGTTGAGGAATTTGTAAAAGAAGTCGAGCTGCTCCGAAAAGAAGGTTTTAAGGCTCACGACCTGACAACGGACAAACCGCTCGTCCAAATCACTTAGCCACAGAGAACACAGAGATCACCGAGCATAAGACACATCATTGTCTTGGGTTCAGTGTGCTCAGATCTTTCTCCAAGCACGGGGGAAGTTAGAACAGTTGGGACTTTCTTGTCCATCGGGTCTCCGCAGACAACGAGGGAAACCGAGAACGCAGAAAACCTCGGCCCCTACCTCAGTGTTCTCTGTGATCTCTGTGGCTGAATTCATGGAAACAAAATCGTAAACGGCCACACGGGAATGTTACGCAGCACGCCGAAAGTAATCAGCACGATCATAAACGCCCACAAGAATTGCGGACGTGTCATCCACATTGGTAGACCTTTTCCGCGCACAGCGCGCAGTAGCAGCGAGATCCAAACATAACCAAAAATAAACGCCCACACCGGAACCAGCAAATTAAAATCTAGCGCCGGTATGATGTCGCCATGAAACAGCGCGTGAAAGCCGCGCGTCAGTCCACAGCCCGGACACGCTAAGCCCGTGAGAGCCAGTAGCGGACAAACCGGAAAGAAATTTGCTTTTGCAGGATCGAAATACGCGACCGCGGCCGAACCAACAGTCAGCACGGCGACACCTGATGCGGCCGTGAGTCGTTCGAAGAGTCTCGTATTTTTGGCGTATGGTAATTGTTCTTCAGCCAGCATTGCTTTTATTAATTCTGTTGCAGAATGGTAATTATCGAAGCGGACATTTCATCGTCGATTTCTTTAGATCGCTTTTCTGTGCCGAGATGTTTCTCAAGTTTCCTAAGAGCGGTCACAACATCGTCCGACACGCCGTTTGGCAATTTGCTCAGGCGGTTGCTGATGATGATCGATGCCTCGATAAATCTGTTTGGATTTTTATTCCTCGGCGTTTGAATCATCGTGCTCAGGTAAAATGCTCTCATAATGTCCAGTCCGACTTCGAATTGCCACAGAGCCAGCTCGTCGCCTGCAAGTCGCTTCCGAATTGATGTAGCCAAATCCTGCACTAGGATTCCTTGTTCCAAGGACGATGTGGGCAAAATGATCGTGCCGGCTATCGAGCTAGATCTTGTGTTCGACTGTGGCTGTTGATTTTTTCCGGTCGGTGCCATTGTTCGCATTGGAACAAAACGCGGCGACTGCGTCCAAGCAATTTCGCCGAGGCGTTTTAGAGTCGCGAGTTCGCCTGTCCATTCTGGATCAATTGACTTGATCAAAACCGGTAGGGGAACGATTGAGGCTGACGGGCCTTCGAGCGTGAGCAGGTCTGCGGCCATGCGGCTCCAGCCGATCTTTCGCATCTCGAACGAATAACTCAAAACGCCTTCGCTAGAAATAGCTCTTCCGCCGTTATCTAAAAGCGATCTGAATTTACTCTTCAAAGCTGCATCTTCCGCGAGTGTTCTTAAGAGCGGATTGCCTGATAATGTCGACGTGTTAACTACAGATCCCTGTTCATTAATTTTTACTTGTACGCGAACGACGCCTTCGACGCCTAAACGCCTCGCATCGTCCGGATAAATCGGTTTGGGCAAAAAGAGGGCTTTATTTTGTACCGTTCCTCGCACCTCACTGACTGTAAAATCTGTCGAGTCGCTTCGAGGAAAACTTCTGCCTTGAGCATGTTTGATTATAGGTTTGCCATTTTCGTCGGCAGTCTGTGCCAAAGCTGCTGGGGAAAATACCGAGATGAGAAGAACACAGAGTAAAAAATACTTCATAGCAAGCTCCTTTTTTGTGCAACATAAGAGTATCGACTCAAACAAAAAGTTGCCAAACGGCAAACCCTAGTTTGCTCCGGCCATCGTGATGAACATAGCATCGGTTGCGACTTTGCGATTGATATTGACGGCGAAATTATCGCGCATTGCTTCGATGAGTTTCAACCAGTCGGGGAGACGCGTCACTGGCGACTGTTGAGCTAAGTTTGCGAGCTCAATTTCGAGATCGGTGTTGACGACGCGCGCTTTGTCTCCGCTTATGCCGAGCGACCAGACGTCATGGATGAGCGATTCGAGGATGTCGAGATTCTCGGCAAAATGCGCTTTGTTTTTTGCGCCGTTTAATTCCTCTGAAATTTTTAGCAGAGCGGCACGGTCGCCGGTTTCAAGCGCGTGTCTCAAAACATCGAACGTCCGCTCTCGCTGTACGCGAAACTCGGCGACATCAATCGTGACTGCTCGCCCTAGTTGGCCGCGTGCAAGACGCGCGGCTAGCGAGGCTTCGTGATGTGAATATTCGCGCTCGTTTGTCAGATACTGTTCGATGTCGTCGGTTGCGACGGGCGCGAATCTCAACGTCTGACAACGCGAGCGGATCGTCGGCAACAAACTGTCCGGCCGCGACGTTATAAGAAAAATGTAACTCGTCGACGGCGGCTCTTCGAGAGTTTTAAGCAGCGCGTTCGCAGCATTGTCGTTCATCTTTTCGGCGTTATCGATAATGAAGAATCGAGCTTTTGCTTCGAACGGACGATAGTTTGCTTCTTTTTCAAGATCGCGAATCGCGTCAACGAGAATAAAATTCTTATACGGAACGACCGACGCGACATCGCGGTGGTTTGTAAAGAAAACAGTTTTAAAGTCGTCCTTATTTTTATCGGTTACGGCGGGAATATTTGTTTCCCCGATTCGCTTGCAGTGAGCGCAAACGCCGCATGCTTCGCCGTTATCAGTTCGCGAGGCGCAGATCGTGATACATGCTATTTCGAGCGCAAACTGCCGCTTGCCAACGCCGTCCGGGCCCGTAAACAAGAGGGAATTTGGCAAACGGCCGTTTGCGATCAGCCGCTCCAGCGTTTGTTTTGCGTTTAGATTTCCGACTAACTTCGACAGCATCTACTTAATTAACTTCGTAACAACCTTGTTTACTTCCGCATGAATGTCTTCGATCGGACGTGCGGCGTCGATAACGCAGAAGCGTCGCGGCTCATGTTTTGCGATACCGAGATAAGCGTTGCGGACACGTTCATAGAATTCGGCTGTCTCTTCGTCCATCCGATTTTTCTTTGTGTGATTTTCATCGCGAGCGGACATGCGGCGAATCGCTTCTTCGACAGTGATGTCGAAGAAAAGCGTGAGGTGCGGTTTTAGTCCGCCAGTTGCAAGCTCGATCACCTGATTAACTTTCTGCTCGGGAAAGCCACGGCCAGCTCCCTGATACGCAAAAGTGGCATCGGCGTAACGGTCCGAAATCACTACACGACCCTCGGCGAGAGCGGGCTTTATCAAAAATTCAACGTGCTGTGCGCGATCGGCGGCGAATGCGAGAAGCTCAGCCATCGGTGCGACGGTCTCTTCGGTTTCGAGAAAAGCTTCACGAAGGCGTCGGCCAAGAGGTGTACCACCGGGCTCTTGCGTAGTCAAACAATCGACGCCGCGAGCGCGCAAATCACCCGCCAGCATTCGCAACTGTGTCGATTTGCCGCTGCCGTCTATTCCTTCAAAGGTTATAAATTTACCGCTCAAGCCGATTGCGAAGGAGTCAAAGGCCTCCGTTCCTGAGTGATGGATGAGATCGCGTGTTTGAAGATCAGCACCTCGGCGCCGCTGACATCGAGGAGCACGGAAAATTTGTCAAAGCTCTTGATGCGCCCCGATGCGGTCGCACCTTGCAGCAGATGGATCACGACATTAAGACGTTCGCGTCGTGCGGAATTCAAAAATGCGTCCTGGATGTTTTGCGCGGCTTGTTTTTCCATCACTTCTCCTAATCTCCTTAACTTCGATTGTGAGAATTATAACAAATAGCTGTCTTAATGCAGAAGCCCGTTTTTGCAGGAGCCCGCACGGAGTGAGCGCACTCGTTAATCTGACCATGAACAAATGCCCGGAACTAGCTCACCGCTGCAAACGCCCTTACTTTGTGCGGGCTTCTGCCACATTATTTTATGGCTTGCCAGAGCGCGTCCTGTGTTGCAATTTCATCGCCAAAACCGTCGAGCCAGATCGCGTCCTTCTCGCTGCGAAACCATGTAAGTTGCCGTTTTGCGTAATTTCGAACGTCCTGTTTCGCTCTCTCGATTGCGGATTCGAGTGTTCGCTCGCCGCGAAGATATTCGCACACTCGCCGATAAGCGTGCGCACCGAGTGCGTTGGTATTATCTTTTACGCCGCTCGCACGTAAGTTTATTACTTCATTGACGAGGCCGATAGCGAAATGTTGCTCAGTGCGCGCATTTATCTTTGCATAGAGCTCGTCACGCGGCGGATTGAGGACAAATAATTTTATTCGCTGCGCAAATTCCGGCGGCTCGGTGCGATGTGGCTGCTGCTGTGAGATTCGCGTCCCCGTTTGAAAATAGACCTCAAGAGCGCGTATCACGCGAACGTAATCACGCGGTTCGAGCTTTGCCGCCGCTTCTTTATCAACACGCCGCAGCATCGCGTGAAGATGCTCCGCTCCGTGCCGCTCTTGTATCTCACGCAGCCGCTCGCGTAAATTTTCGTCAGTCTTTGGGCTGTCAAACAACGGCTGCCTGAGCGTTCGAAGGTAAAATCCGGTTCCGCCGACGAGGACGGGCGTTTTCCCGCGAGACTCGATCTCTACAATTTTCTCCGCCGCATCACGCGCCCAGTCAGCGGCCGTATAATTCACGCGTCCGTCGACGTAATCGATCAGATGATGCGGCACACCGCGCTTTTCTTCCTCGCTTGGCTTCGCCGTCGCGATCTCAATTCCCTTATAAATCTGCACCGAATCAAAATTCACAACCTCGCCGCCAATCTTGAGCGCCGACTCAACGCCCAACGCCGTCTTGCCCGATGCCGTCGGCCCGGTGATAGCGAAAATTGTAAGTTTGTTAAGAGATTCGGCCACCGATTGACACAGATTAGCACGGATCATTTATCATGTGCGCAACCTGCGCTAACTTGCGGCCAAATACAACCGCAAGAGCGTGAGTGCGAAGATCAGGACGAGAACAATCAAGGCACCGACGATCTGATTGCGTGATAATTTCATTTTCGGATCTGAGATATATGGTATGTTATTGCGCATGTTGATCAAACCCATTATTTTTTTGATCATCTTGCTTGGTCTCTGCACTGCGCTAACGCTCGCTCAAGACGAGAACAACACTTGGCAAAGAGTCATCACAGGTCCGGGCTTTAACATCGACGTGAGCATTCAAAGCCTCAAACTCGAAGCGAATCGGAATTTTGCCGCCAGATTTAAAACGACTTTATCAAAGTCTGAACCCATAGACGGAAAGTCTGGAGCAAAATACAAAACTCGTCTTGAAACAATTGAATTTAACCCAAACACTTACGAGTATAGAATACGTGAGACGGACTTTCTTGATTCGAGCGGTAAGTTAATAATCTCTTCCTCATCGACTAAGTGGAAGCAGATCAGAGGCGGTACCGCGAGCACACTCTATCAACAGGCGAAAAGGTTGCCTCCGTTCGGCTCGTGGAAAGTCGTAACCTATCACTATGCGGATGGTAAGCCTGCTGCGACTGACGACCCGCCTGATCTGAAAAAACTTATCGGGGCGTCATTCCTCCTTACGTTTGATAACGTGCAACTTGCGGGCAAAGCATGCGCGGGACCAAGCTATCAACTGAAAAAGATAAGCGATGAAGAGTTTACAAAACGGACAGGAAGTCCGCTTAAAGCTTTAGGAGTCGAAGGGAAGAGCCTGGAGGCCATAATTATGACGTGCGATCGCGACCGTTCTCACCTGCCGCAGACCTTTTTCCTGCAGTTGCCAAATCGCAAAATCTTATTGCTCTGGGACGGCGTGTTTGTTGAATTAGAGAGGCTGGATGGCAATTGGGGCACTTCTTTGCTAAAGCTAATCACAAGTTAATCCTGCGATCTGATTGCATGAAAAGTTCAAGAACCGTCGAATAGATGAATGCGTCCTCGGTGTGATGGATCAAACGCCGCGCTCTAGCAAGCCCAATTAGGACAGGACCTAGAGAAATCTTAATTGCAGACTTTGCAGACTTCGAAATTCGTTGTATAAATATTCCGCGAATAGCACAAATAAAAAGGTTGTTTTGCGGAAACATTCTTCATAATAAACGAAACTGCCTGTTATGATGAATGAATCTTCGCAATATGCAAATTTTATGATAAAGCCCCGCTATCGGCGATCCTTCTGGGCTAAAACGAGCACAATCGCCGTAATCGTTTTGGTGTTGGCTGCGACTCTGCTCACAAGCTGCACGGATCCACCACCGCAGCAAGAAGGCGGAAGCGAAGTGGAAAACCCGAACTTAGAAGGCAACCCGAGGGTCTCGTCGCCTATAACAGTCGTTCCGCCACTCCTGAATTGCGGCGAGTCGGTAACGGTGAAGGGATTTGTTTCGCGGGCGAGAATTCGCATCTATGTAAACGGAAGTTTCCGCGACTCGGACATTGGTGTTGATCCTGAGGGACACACCGTCAAACTGAGCTCGCCGTTGGCCCGGAATGATGTCGTGACTGCAACTCAGGAAGTCGATGGAGCCGAGAGCGGTCAATCACCTGAAGTGCGCGCGATGGATCATACCGAGGCATATCCCGGCGGACTGCCTCAACCAGGTATCCCATTTATGCCACTTTATTCTTGCGGAGTCGCTACGTATGTTGACAACTTGCCTCCTGGTGGCAGGCTTACCGTATTTGACCAGGTAAACCGTGGCGACCCCCGGAGCACAATAGGAGGACTCAATGGAGTGGCAGGCGGACAATCGATCGGTGTCGGCCCGGCTTTTGTGCAGAATCACTGGGTCTCGGCACAGAGTCAGATCTGCACCGTTTCCAGTAGCTTCTCAGCCGAACAGCAGGTGCAGGCTCCGCCTGCATCTATGCCGGCACCACAGGTCACGGGATTGTACGAAAACGGTCAGCTAATAACGGTGAACCATTTGGTGAACGGCTCCAATGTAACCATTAAGGACGCGGGTGGATCCATTATCGGCGGTGGCGGCGCTCCCGCAGATCATGTGCGGTTTGGACTGTCCCGCCCGCTCGTTTCTGGAGAGAGAGTGGATATCTCGCAAGAGCTGTGTCCAGGAATGATTGGAACTGGAACTGGGACGGTGGAACCCTGTTCAGCACTGCCTGCTCCTCGTATTGCTGCGCCCTGGGCCGGCGACGAAGTGGTTAACGTGATCGACCCGGTGCCGGGATCCAGGATTCGGATATTTTCTGCCGGTAATGAGATCGGCGATGGCGGCGGCAGTGAAATAAGACTCATCCGCCCCCTTACCGACGGAGAAGAGTTGATCGTTACGCAATCATTGGGTGGATGCACCTCCAGCAGGGCATGGCGCGTTCGTGTGGGGCGGGGATTGGACGATCCGACTGTAGTTGGTCCGTGTCGCGACCCGGAAAGCTTCGAATACGGTGACCGCAATGACGCCGGCCGCCGGACCACCGACGTTACTGCCTATTTTAACTCGCCAGACAGCAGTGTGAGTGTGCCGATGAATGCCGTCCCACTTCATGGCGTTGCCCGAATCCCGAGAGGGGACGGACCGTTTCCGTTAGTGCTGATCGTACACGGAAATCACGGTCCTACCGATCCAAGCTATCCCGGCTATGACTATTTCTTAGATCTGCTCGCGAGTCACTGCATGATCGTGGTATCCGTCGAAGAAGACTTTCTCAACGGGCGTGTTGCAGGTGAAATGGATGCGCGCGGTATCGTACTGCTTAGGCATCTACAACTCTGGCGGGAGTGGAATCAAACGCCGGGGAATCGGTTCTTTGGCAAGGTCGACATGAACAAGATCGGCCTGGCTGGTCATAGTCGCGGAGGCGAAGCCATAGTGGCCGCGCACCGGCTGAATACAACAGATCATCGGCCTGCCGATCCTTTGCAGAATTTTGGTTTCAATATCAAAGCGCTTTACTCTATCGCACCGGTTGATGGACAGTTTGACGGCGGCCCAATCACCCTACAGGGCGGCGCTGACTACTACTCAATGCACGGTTCGCACGATGGCGATGTCTTCAACTTTGGCGGGTTAAGAATGTACAATCGTGCCTATCCGGTCAATAATTCAACTTCCAACACCAAAGGATTTGTATTTGTGCATGGTGCGAATCACGGACAATGGAACTCCAGGTGGGAAACCTGCTGCGAACAGGGACTTGCGCCATTACCTTTCCCGCTGATCTCATCAAATGATCAGAAGCAGATCGGCAAGGCTTATATGAGTTCATTTTTCCAAATGAGTCTAAAAGGAAATACCGGTTACAAGCATTTCCTTAGTGGCGATGCGGGGTTTGCCAGTTTACCTTCTACAGTACGGGTGTTTCAGTATCAGGACCCGCAACGGACCTTCATCGATCATTATCAAGAGGACAACGACCTCATCACGGCTTCTTTGACAGGTGCGACCAATGGAGCGTCTGCATCATTTACGAATCACGACAACCTCTCGTTTGCCCAAGAAGATACGCCTAACTTCCTTTGGGGTGACACTTACGGCCTCTTGCTACAGTGGGAAGGCAGTACTAATCCCTGGTACAGAATAAATGTTGCTGGCCGACTAAATTCGGTACCTGACTATCGATACTTTGCCTTCCACGCCGGGCAAACGCATGAGGAACCCAGAAGGTTCAACGACCCTTCAGCAAATCAAGATTTCAACGTGCAACTTGTATTCGGAGCAACAGCGGGGCCGGAAGTCAGCGTTTCCAATTATGCGCTGCTACGTTATCCTGCGCTAACGGGACCTTGGGTTGGGGGTGGGAGACGCTTCAACACCAAGAAATCAATCTTGCGCACGGTCCGCATCCCATTCGCCGACCTGCGCCCCGATCCGAGATTGCGCGTGAGCGATGTAACCGAGGTTGTTTTCAAGTTTAACCGGAGAGCTTCAGGCAGCATCGCAATTGACGAGATCCAATTTACCGAGTAAACCGCTAAGTATATAGTGGAGTAAAAACCATGAAAGCACTATTCATATTCATAGTACTATTGGCGCTTTTCGCTCCCTCGGCTTGCGACCGCACAAACACCCAGGTGCCTTCTTCTCAGACGCCGGCGGCTCGTCCCGGGGCTGACGCTAAGCCGGATTCACTGGAACTCACAGACATCGAACTTCATAAAGTCCGACTGAGTTATCCGCACAAATTCCGAGAAAAAGACGGCAATGATAAGGTCTATGAGCAGGCCTGGGTGGTGTTGCTCTCTTTCAAGACTTCTCTACCAGTTACGGACACGTCGTTGGACTTCTACATCGGCGACTATCGGGTGCCTGAATATGGAGGCTTCAAGGACGGAATCTACCTCCGGATTTACGAGGAGAGTCTGTTGCGCTCACTGGATGAAAAGGAGATCTCGGTAGGAGTCGGCGGAAATAAAGAGCAGTCTTTGGGGAAGAAATTGCATACGAAAGACTACGGAAAACTGCCCATCGAAGAAGAGTCCGCAGTCTTGAAGCGATAATCGGTTTGTTTGGCTTTAAAGATCGTTGATGATGAACAGAATTCAAAGATGATTAGCGAACTAGGCGCATAACACGACGTGGTGCGGACAGCGCGGCGGCATGATTTTAAATTCCAGCCGTTTCTACGTTGCGCGGCCGCACACTCTGGTGCTAAACGAACAGCAGAGCCGGATTGATCTTGAACTGCAGCATCTTTGCGGTCTCGCGGCCGCCGTCGCCGCCTTTTCGCTGCATTGTGATGCGGCCGATCTTTAGATTGCCGTTGCGGGTGATTTCGACTTTGCCTTCGCCAAAGAATTTTATTGTGTCGGCGGACGAGCGAATTATCCAACGCGTTTTGTCGGTCGCCTTTAGCGCGACCATCACCCAATCTGCGTCGTGGACGCCATCGCCGGCGAAAATATCCGAAACGATATCGTCTTTATTCAACGTAAAAAAATCTACGACAGCTTTTTGCTGCGCCGCGTCGAGTTCGTTTAGAAACATGCGTTTTGCGTTGCGGCTGGCTCGTGTCGGCGGCGTCTCGCCGACAAACAACTTCAAAGCTGCGATTACATCCGCAGGCATCTTCCACATCTTTGCATAGTTTGCGAGCCAGCGTTTGTCGATCTGGTTAAAGCCGTTCGGGCTCGAAACAAGCTTTATTGAAATACCTTCGCGGCGTTCGTTCTGTTGCAACGAAGACCCAGTCGCTACCGCTTCCGGTTCTGACTTGCGGCTTTGGGGGAGCATTCTTATCCGAACTTCAACATCCGCCTTTTCGCCGTGCGGTTTTGAGGCGACGACCGACTCGATGTCGCTCACTTTGCAGTTCATCGCCGCGAGCCATGTCCGAGCGTCTTCATCGGTCTTCCAGCTCTTAAACTTGTCTCGAATCTCGCTCTCGTTCTTAAAACCGTTCTTTGCTGTCTGAGAACCGCGTTCGGCCCTTGCTTCGACTGTTTTTTGCGCAATAGAGACCCAGCAAAAAAGCAGCAAAAACATGATAATTACTGCCGCCTGAGCTATTAACTTATTACATCGCCTTGCTTTCACACGCTTGATATTAGGCCATAACTCGCATATTATCAACACGTTTTCACTTTCAACATTTTGGCGACCATTTAACCCGCTGGTAATTTCCGGCGCTGAAAAAGGAGGACACATGAATTCAGTTTATGTTGCGATTACTGAGCTGATCTTTCCCGACAAACTCGAAGACAAATACTGCAAGTTTCGCCCTGTCGTGAGTCTTAGATACAAAGATTCGAATGGCAAAACGGCCTACGCACGCGAAGTTTTGCCCGGGTTGGGCAAGCGCGATTACTGGGAGTGCGAAAAGGACAACAAGAACAAGGATGGTTATGTTCGCCACGACACTTTGCCAAAAGTCGATATGGAGAACAAGCTAGACATCTCGAAGCGTGAGATAACGTTCGATGATCTCGATATCAAATCATTCGATCGAATAGAGGTCGAGATTTTCGACGTCGATATTAAAGTCGGCTGGGAAGTAACGGTATCAAAACTCGCGACGTTGATACCGCCTAATGCACTGGCGTTATTAAATCCGGCCTTGCCGCCGACACTTATGTTGGTTAAGGCCGCGGTCGAAAAAGCCACCGGTAAAAATGTAAAGGACCTTGAAAAAGGCCTCATCAGCAAGCTCATTGGCAAAGAAGACGGCGCAGCTCGCTCGATATTTGCACGCAGCCAGACGCTGACAAATCCGCCGCAAGAGAATGTCACGCTCGCCGGCCCCGGCACGCAAGGAAATTATTCTGTGAGTCTTGAGATCGGAGTTAGTTGAACTAAAGGAGCCAACCAAATGAACATCTTCAAATCCGGCGAGCCCATCGACCTGAGCGAGCACATGCTTGCGACGTATCAAACACTCCGCGTTGCCCTATTCATTATCGCGCTTAGTTTTCCATGGGTGTTGTGGATCGTCGGCGGCTACATGTCAAGTGGAAGCTGGGAGCTACAGCCTTCGATGAGCGACTACTATCATGTCAGCGCGACACGAAACTGGTTCGTCGGGGTGCTCTTTGCCATTAGCGTAATGTTAGTTGCGTATAAAGGCTATCGGCCTGCCGAGAATGTGGCGTTGAACCTTGCAGGTGTTTGTGCGGTTCTGGTCGCTCTATTTCCGAATCGTCAGGCGGGACCTCCTCTCCATGCTATTTTCGCGGTTTGTTTCTTTTTGTGCATCGCGTATGTTTGCATTTTCTGCGCGTCTGCCACGTTGCCATTGGTTAAAGAGGAAAGGCGCGCGTATTACCGCAGACTTTACAAATTGCTCGGTTGGGCGATGGTGATCTCTCCCGCAGTCGCATTAATCATGACTTTGATTTTTAATGTCCACAGTTCTTACATTTTTTTCGCTGAAGCCTGCGGCGTATATGCCTTCGCAGCGTACTGGTTGGTTAAGACGCTGGAGATTCGCGAGACGAACGCAGACGAGAAGGCTGCAAGCGGAGAAATTCAGCTCGAACCGGGCGCCGGGGCCACGGACGCCGTTCGCGAGCTTGAGGTAACCAGCGTTAAATGACGAAAACGTAAATGCAAAAAGGCAAAGATCATTCGCACGTCCATCATCAGGACTTACTCGGCACGCTAAAACCTGACATAAAGCACTGGCAAACGAATTGCACCAGAGCAAAACGGACTTCGATCTCGCGACGAAAAAATTTGCCGATCTGATCGGCCGAATATAAGAAGCAGTTGACATATGAATCGATCGGCCAGTGATTATTTGCAATTTTTGAAGAAGTATTATATTTTCTGCGCAGACTTAACACGCTTAAAGTTCGTCGTAAACTGCGGTTCTTAAGGTTCCGCAAGAGTCGATTCTTTAGTACGCCCCAATGCTGGAACGATTCTCTAAAACGAAGGTTCTTCGATTCACAGCTATATTTCTGTTCTTCGACCTGTGTTTAGCAACCGGAGCCAGAGCACAGATAGTGCCTATAACTGATGGTATCCAACAGAGTCTGTCTTCCTCCAACACGACTGTTCGCTGGAATGCGAACGCACGTGCCCTCGTTAAAAAAAATTTGGTCGATCCGCTTTGGGCCGCAAGAGCCTATGCCTTGGTCAGCGTTGCGCAATACGGCGCTGCGAAACAAATCCACGAGCTAAAGAAAAAAAATTCTGCCGAAAAAGAAGCTTTAATAACGGCCGCTATAGCATCGAGTTCGGCGACGATGCTAGCGCATTTGTTTCCGCACGAGGTTCCACGGATAAGCGCCAATCTCGATGCCCAGCTTCGTCAATCGAAGACATATGTAACAGCGTCTGATCTTAAAATGGCAAAAGAAACTGGTGAGTCCACGGCACTTTTAGTTATCAGAAAGCGAGAAAATGACGGTTCCAATAGACTTGATACCATCGATCAAACGCCCGTCTCGGGCATTTGGCAGAGCAGTGAGAAATGGCCCCCGCTTCGACCATTTTGGGGCGAAGTTCAAACTTTCATAATCAAGAATATTGAAGACTACGACCCGCCTCCTCCGCCGGCCAATGATTCGACAGCGTTTTTAGAAGCTTTGGCTGCGGTGCGTCAGGCTCGTCGGGTTGACTCGGCCTATAACGAAGAAATCGCAAAAAAATGGACTGACGGACCTGGAACTGCTACGCCCACGGGACATTGGAATGATATTGGTGTCGAATTGATCTTGCGTTTTCGTACTGGCGAATTGGAAAGCGCCCGCGTATTGGCCCATCTTAATATGGCACTCATGGACACCAGCATTGTCTGCTGGCGTACAAAATTTAAGTACCTGCTTCCGCGACCCCCGCAGGTCGATGAGCGGATCGTTCCAAGTTTTCCGTTGCCGAATTTTCCATCATATCCTTCCGGACACGCTGCTTTTTCTGGAGCCGCGGCGACGTTTCTCTCTCGAGTGTTTCCTACGGAAAAAAGCAAATTGGAGATGCTCGCAGACGAGGCGGCTCGATCGCGATTCGTAAGTGGAATCCATTATCCGTTTGATTGTGATGTCGGTTTAAACCAGGGCCGCAAAGTCGCAAATTACGCTATTACTCTTTTCGATGAAGAGCTTAAGCAATCATCGTCCCGAACCGACCGGTAATGCCGGATTAAAAAGGAGTACGAAGATGAAACATGAAAAACCCAATTGTTTTTTTGACAGCACAAAAGTAAGATTTTTTCTATTTTTAATTGTTCTGATTTGCATTAATGCGGTTGCCCCGCAGGAATACTTGTCGCAGGTCTTCTCCGTACCAGTTCGTTGGTGCGTAGTCGCTGACGACGCTAACGGCAACGGTCGCGTTGATCCCGGCGAGCAAGGTGCTCCGGCGTTTACAAATCCGGGGAATGTTGGAGAAGTAGATGTAGACAATGTTCTGTGGCGGCGTCACGAGCGGCCAAGCGATAATATCTTTATTCCGGAAGCGCAAATAACGTTTCGCTCCGGCATCTACAACATTGTCGAAGATCCGATACTGCGTTTTCCGATTATCCCGGACCCCGATCCTAATCCGACGGGGGATGCGTTTTGGCAGTACGGCGACATACTTGACCCAAACGACTCGGGATTTGAATATAACGCTGCCTACAACGCATGTGTCGATGCTTGGCGCGACCAGCATGGCGTTGAGGACATTGGTATAGTGATAATAAATGCAAATCACATGCGCGATTTAACGGGCGATTCGAATCCTGGAGTCGCTACGTTTCCGGGGCGACGGATGGTCCTGAGGGACAATGCC
This sequence comes from Acidobacteriota bacterium, assembly GCA_031405985.1. Classification (GTDB taxonomy): domain Bacteria; phylum Acidobacteriota; class Blastocatellia; order Pyrinomonadales; family Pyrinomonadaceae; genus OLB17. The sequence goes on from JANOGL010000504.1 coordinate 15,865, forward strand.
TATCTGCTTCCCGGTTCTCCGCTTTTCGGCACATATGAAACTCCAACGGACGTTACGCCCGGTGACCATGTAGACAAACATGTTGCCCACGAGATCGGACATGGCCTTGCAGGATTGCGACACACTTGCAGCAATCAGAACCTGATGACCCAGCGACGCTACGACCCGAGCGGAGACGATCTAGTGGATAATATTCATCTCAGCACCAGCATCAATCAAGTTACCAACCCCGGACCGAACGGGCGCGAATGTGCCGTTCCCACTGATCCGACTATTAACCCCGATCCCGACGACACTACCGCATCGGTCAATCAAATCCAGGCATTACGTGACGCGGCCCAGGCCGCTCCGGGTTGCAAAATCGCCGGCACGGACACCGATTGCACACATAGGAGCGACATTCGAGCCGACCGTATTAAAGATGCCGTTCTCGCCTTCACGGATCTATCGACGTTCACCGCAACCGATGAGATGGAATTCGTCAAATTGATCCATGAACCGATGGGCGCGCTCAGCCAAAAGCACTTTGGACGAAAAAACTATTTCGATTACTACAGCTTCATCGATCAGGATCAGAATGACGGAACTGGCGGCAACGCAGAAGATCTGGGCGTGAAGGTACGCTTCAAGGGAGCAGAGTTGGCCACGCGTGTCCGAATTACGCGCTCGGGAAAACGGTTTATTGCGACGCCTACGGTTTGGCGCTTCACCGGCAGTTGGAAAATCGTAAAGGATAGGCGAATTCGCGCCTCGATATTCAAATTGATAGCTCAATCCGAAACTCGCACCTCGCACCTGACGGATCAGATCATCATACGGATGCCTGAATCCGTTTTTGGGGCAAGCGTTAGCAATTTCAGATTACAGGCGGCAATAATTTCGTATAACCCCAAGAAGACCGTCCTCGATCTACTGGACGAAGACGAACGTCTTCCCGGACGTGACTATCGCTGGCGTTCGCCGACTTTCCCCGTTTGCTCTGTTACACCGGCATTTGCTCCAAGAGGTGGGCAGATCACGGTCAACGTGAAGGGTTTGCTTGCAAATAAACCGGTGCATCTCATTTTCGGGGACCGGCACATAGCAAATGGCAATGCAGCTTTCGATGGCTCGGTAAAGGTCGCGACAGCCGTTCCTGCGGATGCACGCGACGGGCTTCACCTCATTACGGTAGGAACGGACAATACAGCACTGACTGCGGATTGCGTAACGACCGTAAAAGGTGGTGATCGATCACCGCCGAAACAAATTAATATTCGGCGCAAGAACTAGTAAGCTTTCGTCAGATCGACGCCGGTGTAGTAGTGCCGGATGATCTCGTCGTATTTGACGCCTTGTTTTGCAAGTCCGAACGCTCCGTATTGGCACATGCCGACGCCGTGTCCCCAGCCGCGACCGGTGAAGGTGTAGCTCACGACTCGCGAGCCATCATATTTTTTATTCATCACAAAAAGCTGTTCCGGCAGGCGAAGAGCGGAACGAATCTTGCCGCCCTTTAATATTTTCACCCCGTTCGAACCTATGATCTCAAGCTCAATGGGTCGGCGCGAATATCCGCGCCGTTTGATCTTCACGTCGTAAAGCGTGCCGATGCCGGGAACGTAACGCGATAGCCGTGTCTGAACCGCCGCCGCCGAGACCGATTTATTCCAATAGACCCACGGCGACATTCGCTCGGCAGTTGTTGGAAGATTGGTCGGCGAGATCTCAAGATATTTGACGGCGCCAAGCGCGTCGAGTTGATAGCGAACTTGTTCGCCGCCGACGAGTGTCGCCTCTCGAACGGAATGCAGTTTGTCGCCGAACTCGCGAAACAGAAATACATCAGGCCGAATAGACAGCTGCTTTTCACTCTTGCCATTTTTAATTATTAACTTACCGTCGGCGGTCGGTTTTGCTTCACCGCGAAGCATCTCAGGCATCCATTTTTTCTTTTCGTAAATTTGCTGAATGAGTCGCAGCATCTTCGCACGCGAAAAATGTTTGGTAGGCTTCAACGTCAGATCAGGATAAATCGCAAAATATCCGTCACGCAGCAAGACGGCGATGTCGGCGCGTCGGTCTTTTGGAATTTCGCCCGCGTCGTCAAACGCAAGTTGGTAGTTGATGTCCGACTCAGTCAACATCGTGTCGGCAAAATCCGGGGCGTAGACAAAACTCGTCAAAACACGCGCCAGCTCGACGGGTTTTGCCGTGTCACGATTTACATTTGGAAGGGTTTTTCCGAATCGGGTCGCAAGATTATTCAACCAGTTTGAAAGTTCGTTTTCGTTCGGCACATCCTCGAACCAACTGTCCGTCATCTGCGACGTCGATAGATAAAAATTGTTAGATGCGAGCAGTGACATCACGCGAACAAGTTCCAGGTTGCCTTCGTCACGAAGTTTTGCGCTTTGACGTGAAGTTTTGATAAGAAAGGTTTCAAAGTGTCGGCGGCCTTCGAGCGAACACTCAACGCCCTTCAAATACGGTTCGCCTTTGTCAAAAATATTGCCGCCGTCCTCGGTTCGCCCGCCGCAAGTCGATGTGTAATAGGCAGTTATTGGTTTTCCATTGTGTGTGGCGACGATCCCGCGAGTCTGCTGCACGGCCAGCGTGCCCATTTGGTTCTCGATCGAGACGCCTTTGTAAACCTGCGACCAAACGGTTGGCACCATGTCGAAACCTTGTTTGCCATAGCTGCCGATGTTCGCGATCGCGTATGTTCGCGCGGCGACGGCCTGCGCTTTTTGCGCCTCGAGTTGCGGCAAGCCCAATTCAGCCGGAACGACGCCGAGTAAATAATCTTCGAGCGACACGACGTTGACGACCGTGAGCGAGCCGCGAGAATTTACAAACACCTCGATCTTCCCGCGGTACGCTTTGCCGTTAAGACGTACCGGATTTGTGCGTTCATTGAGCGAGCCGAACGCGACCGTTTTTAGTGACGAATATTTTGCCGCTTCGCTCGAGCCGCTAACAATGACTTCGCGCAAGTTTGGATCGACAACTGCATTTGGGTTTACTTGCGTCGAGCCGGTCGGTTTTATTAAACTTCGGACTTCGCTCTTGCCGGCTGATTTGAGCTGCTGCGTCAACGCGACCGCCTCGGCCGAAGGAATGACGATCTTTTCAGTCACCGTCACAGCGTCTTCGAAACCTTTGTCCGCAAGTTTTGCTTTTAGCGCGTCCGTATCCTCGCTTGTCTCTTTAACAGTGCCGACCCAAACTTTCCAGGTGTTTGTTGCAGTGTCGATGCTCACAAGCGCAGTCTCGCCGGTCGCCTCGCGAATCTCTTTCGCTAAATTTGCCGCGTCGATCTGCGTCGGCAAATTCTGAAACTCAATGCGATACTTTTCGATCTCAGGAGGTTTGTATGTGCGAGCAGCCACCGTCACTTTGTTTGTCGCAAGCAGCTTCGAAGACTCATCGGGACTTACTGCAACCAGCGACGAATCACCGGTCGTGATCGTTACGACGCGTGAATTAGTCGACAAACCAATGCGTATCAACGGTTCGGATGTGAGTCTAAAATATTCCGTATCAAAGGCTGGTACTGGTAAGATTTGTGACAGTATCAGGACACCGATGAATAAAAAACTGCGAATATTCATATCGAAATCATAACAAAATAGGCACTTTGGTGCGGTCGGACGAACATTTTTATTGACTCGGGAATGTCATATGTTTTCTAATGTTAAAGAGAGTTAAACTCGCCATTCCGCTATGATTAATCACCAACTCCTTACAATCCTGCTGCTGTTCACCACTTTATTCACGACAATTTCGGTCGCCCAATTGTCGTCCGTCAACGACGGCTATCTTGACAGAAGCTTTGGTCAAAATGGCTTTGCATTCACAAACTGGTCTTGGCCAGGATTAAATGATGTTCACATTGAGTCAAACGGTACTATATTTTCTGTAACATCATCATTCTCGTTACCAAGATCCTCAATCCTAATATCGAAGCACTTACCAAACGGCACAATAGACACCCGTTTTGACGAAAGTGGTTACAAGACAATTTCCGTCGATATTCTAAGCCTTTACGGCACAGCTTTGGCGATTCAAACTGATGGAAAGATATTGATTGGGGGATATACGGGCAATCTCTTAGGACGAGATTTTTTTATTATTCGCTTACTTCCTAATGGCGATCTCGATAACCAATTTGGTGCCGGTGGATTGGTGATTATTGATGTGCCGCCTCGACGTAACGAACGTGAAACAGCAGACCGAATCGGCTCTATCAATATCCTAAGTGACGGCAAGATTCTGACTTCTGGTATTTCCGAAGAAATTTACGGTTCACCTTCACGCTATGATATCTACTCGGTTCTTTGTCGCCTTAACCCGGACGGAAGCCTAGACAGTTCGTTTGGTGACCTCGGTTTGGCGAAAACACAAATTAGCGCGAATTACAATCGTGGAGCTATTTTGCCGCCATTCGAGGCGAAGGTGATGACAGATGGAAGGATTGTAGTGTCTGCTTATACTGAGGTGCGACCGACCCCCAACAGCCTTCCGTACTACCCTAAACGGTTTTTCTTGCGATACAGATCTGACGGAAGTTTAGATACAACATTCGACCAAGATGGAATAGCAGAAACGTCTTTGCCGTGGGCTAGGAGCAGCTTTACTGTGGCAGGTGATGGAAAGATTTTATACTCCGGTCACTCTAATCTGCAAAGGTTATTTTGTCTTAATGCCGACGGCAGTCCTGACACAACATTCGGAAACAACGGTGAGATTATTGTGGGCTGGCACGGCATAACATCAATTGCCATCGCTTCCGATCAAAAAATTTTACTCGGGGGTTTTTTCGATATCGGAAATAACATGTTAGTCGGAAAGCTAGCAAGATACTGGAATGACGGCACGCCTGATATCAGATTCGGTCGCAGCGGCGTGGTTACTGTCCATGGCAATGGCAGTAGTATCTACTTTGACACAATACGTATCTTTCAGGATAAATACTTACTGGTATACGGCGTTAAGTTCCCTTCCCAGAATCTGTTTGTTGCAAGGTACATTATAAAACGAAAGCCTTGACTGCGCTTGTCAGTTTATTTCTCCAACGAATTAAAGATAAACGGAAACGTCGCCCATGATTGGCCGCGATGCTGCGGGCGAAAGGCGAAGAGAATAATTTTGCCTTTGCCGTAGGTAGCTTCGGCGAGGGCAGCTTGGCCGTTCAGATGTTTTTCGCCGAGCATCCAGCCTGAGAGAAGAGCGTTTTTCAGAACGTATTGGGCGATGATTTTCACACGGCGCTCGTCCAATGTGTCGAACGCAGAGCTGTTTGCAAAATAAGCGGCAGTTGCGTCAGCCATGCCGCGAGCGAGCGGAGAACTGCGATCGACATCGAGCTTGACGATCGAGCCGAGATTGTAAAATTCGTTTCGTCGCAGTCCCGCAAGCACGTTTTTCATCGGCAAATTAAATCGTTTGATGACCATCTCACACGAATCGTCAAAGCAAACGAGTTTGCCGCCGCCATCGACAAAGTTCTTCAAGCTCGCGACGCCGGCGTCGCCGAGGCCGCCGGTGAATTCGGTCGCGAAACGCTCTGAGCTCAAACCATTTACGATAGTATTTTCATTGTCGGCGGGTACCACGATCACGTCGTAGTTTAAATTGCCGCTGCGAAGATCGGCGTCCGACACCGACTTGAACGGAATTTGAAACGTGTCTAAAACAAACCGCGTCCAGCCTTCGTCCATCGAGCTTGTGAAACCTTTATACAAACCGATGCGGGGATTTGTCTTAAGTGGATTACGCAGTTTTGCAAACGGTTCATTCTGCGGCGACAAGTTTAAAACTGCACGAGCCTGATTGATATTTTCAACACGTCGCAAAGTCGCACGATCTTTCTCCAAATCTCTTATCTCAAAAACGGCTTCGCTCTCGACGCCCATCTGCAGCGGTAGCGTCCAGCCTGCGACATCGTATGGAACCTCAGCGTCGCCATTCGGCAAAAGGCGATTCGGGTAAACTTGCTTCTCAAAAAGGCTGAGAACGTTATTTTTTTTCGGCTGATTTACAAAGACGAGAAAGCTGCCGAGCGGCATGTCGTGAAAACTTGCGCTCATCGATTCCATCTTCACGTGCAGCTCTTGGGTCATCTGATGAACCTCTACGCCCTGCCACATCAGAATCTCGAGAAAGCGAGAAATGGTTTCGGCGTTCGGCTGGCCAGCCGTGATTATGTAAGCTTGCGGTTCGTTAGATTTAGCCGTCAGGTTTGCTTTGCCGTAGTCGTAGAAATTGCGTAAGTATCGCGGCCGAAATTTCGCGGCCATCTGCAGCAAACCTCGCGACGCGATCATTTCGATATTCGCAATGTCGGCCGGTCGCCACAGTCCGCCGCGCCAAACGTCCGGATAATTTGTCGCGCTCTCGAGCAAGTTTGTTAGGCCGCGAGTGTTACGCGTTCGTCGCAGATCTTCTTCTTTGATCGTGATCGGCGACATTAAATTAGCGCTCGCCGCCTCGGATAAAATGCCGATCGAGTTGTGATAATACGGCGCCGTGCGAAAGCCGCCATGCCACCACGTGTCGTAGGTCGAATTTGTCGCAACACCTGCAATGCCTTTCGCCTGCAGGTCGGCGGCCATCTTGTAACCGATCGTTCCGACTTCGCGCAGCAGTGAGGGCGAAATGCGCGGATTCGCCGGATCGTAGAACGGCGGGATGATAAATCGCGACGCGTTTTGCCCTTGCTGATGAACGTCGTAAACGATCTGCGGGAACCACTCCTGCCAAAATAGCTTTGTTACGGCGCGTGTTTCGACGAGATTCATCATAAACCAATCACGATTGTCGTCGTGGCCGGCGTAGTGATGATAAAGCTCGGGCGGCGTCGTTCCCTCGCTCTTTGTGCCGAGCGTTTTTCGATACCAGTCGGCGACGATGTCGATGCCGTCAGGGTTCGGCGACGGAATAAGAAGCAAGATTGTGTTGTCGAGAATCTCTTTTGTGTCGGCGTCCGATGCAGTCGCAAGCTCGTACGCGAGATTCATCGACATCTGAGATGCGACGATCTCGGTCGAGTGGATCGAGCACGAAATGGAGACGATCGTCTTGCCTCGCTTGATCAAATCGGCAAGGTCGGATTCGTTTTTTACGG
>JANOGL010000094.1:0-12213 GCA_031405985.1 Acidobacteriota bacterium
AGATTGAGTTTGGTCTTTACCCATGTTCACGCGCCACAGAACCTTACCGGTCTCGGCGTCGATTATCATTTCATAGGCGGTAATGTGTCCCCATACCTGCACATACCAGACTGGACGGACGACTCCCGGCTCTAATGAAAAGTATTGCTTCCATGCTGACGCCGGATAGTATCCGCTACCGAAATAGACCTTATCATCGGTCGATCTTTCGGTGTTGAGGGTCATATCTACGTCAAAGCCGACATTCTCGGCGGCGATGCGAACCGCGTTTGCAGGATCGCCGAATACCCTAGAAACCCGACTGTGATCAATGCCGGTAGCGACATTGCTGACCACACGGAACAACTCGCCTTTATTTGAAAAGTGTCCCGAGAGTTCTCCGCGAAATACTGGAACGTCATCGATGAGCTGTTCGAATATCACGAGTCCGATGCCGCCTTTCTTATTTACAAAATCGGTTTGGACTCTTAAAGCATCGATCTGTTCATCAGGCATGCCGACGAGGCTGTCGTTGCTTTTAATAAAGTTCCGAAGGGTGCCAACACGGTCAGTCGTCGGCGAAGTTAGAACGGCTCTGCGTTGCAGAGGATCTGGAGCAATGAGCTCAGGAGCTCCGGTGAAACCGTTGTACTCGATGTTTAGCGTAGGGACTTGGGTTCGAAGTTTCTCTTCGCCGCGTGCGAATCCATCTCTGAGATCTGCGGTCACAACCGCATCTGTGCCGGCCGACGCGCGAGCTGCCGCAAAGAAATCCATGACGCCGTCGTCTTTAGCATTCGCAATATCGCGTATATCGTAGTCGGGCAACTGAGGATCAAATGTCTCAGTCCGCGTAAACAGACCTTTGCCTGTCTTGATCTGTGCTCTTGTGGTCATGTAATAAGGCAAAATGCCTAATGCTGCGACCAAAGCGACAACGCCAAGAAATAAGAACATTCGCCCGTTAGCGAAAACATAAGACGTTACGGATCTTTTCATATCTTCCCCTTCAGAACCTGCAAATTTAGTTATTTATTCGAACCCGGGACTCTAAGCCAAAGCCCGCACGTCCCCAAAATTATGAGCAACAAACCCGAGCATCATAGGGACTATGCGCATGTTTTGCCTTACTCGACTGATTATCTAAAATTGCTGTCGCCGAATTGTAACCCAAAAAACTCCTGGTTGTAAAGACGGATTGGCCCATCTTACATGGAAAAAGCTCGCTTCTATTACGAAAAAAGGCGGCTTCTTAAGAACCGCCTCAAATTAGTTATGCGTTGTGAGTGGTGAGCTGTGAATGTTTTTTCTTATCACTCACCGTTCATCCTTTTACTGACTCGGCCCGTCGGCAACCAGGTCGAGGTCTGACACGCTGTCGTTGACGGTTATCGTCCTCGGCGTGAAGGTGTAACTCTTTGAGCCGACGCTGACGACATATGTGCCGCCAACCTCGACGTTCTCGAACGTGTAATAGCCGAACGACGTCGTGCGGGCCGTGCGGGTCATGCCGGTCGAGTCCGTGATCGAAACAATCGCATTTCTCAGGCCGTAGCCGTCCGGTGTCAGCACGCGTCCCGAGACCGACACGCCTGCCGCAGTTGTCGGACAGCCGCTCCGGATGTAGGTAATCTGCAGCCCGGCAGACAAACTGGCCGTATTGAACGAGAACTGCGTATTCTGCGCTCCGGTAGACTGTCGCTGGATGCCGACCGTTGAGCTCAAACCGTTCAACTGTGTGTTAATGCCCGTCAAAGCGTAGATATAACGAACCTCATCCGTACCTTCGGTCAGAAGGATGGCAACATTAGTATTGATCGCCGTCGTTGTATCACTAAAGTGCGTGGCTCTCCATTCGACATAGAATTGCCGATTAGGTGCCACGCCGATGGTATTCGTGTAAATACCACCGCCGATCGTGTCCGCCGGATCCATATCGAAATCGTCCCAATATGGGAACAACGTCGGATTCGTTCCGCCAACGGCACCTGGAAGTGCAGCATTAGTGAACGTTGTCGCCGCCGCTCCGTTAACCGTCATATTGCCATTCGTGCTGGCACTAAGCGATGTAACCGGAACGCCATAAACCGTCGAGTTCCAGCCCGCCGGCAGCGTTACGGCCACCGCTGCATCGTCCGCCGTGCTGCCTGCTACGAGTACGCCGCCCGGCGGAATCGTCTGTCCGGTCTGCGTGGACGACGTATAGTTTGTCGTAGGCCCAGGTGCCGTGCAAACCGCATCAGTATCGCGGGCCGAGTTGTTACCCGGGACAGGATCGGTCGCTCCCACCGGCGGTGTAATCCTCGCTGTATTACTAAATGCAAACGTAGCCGTCGGCGAGACAGTTGCCATCACCGTAAACGTTGCCGTTCCGTTAACCGGCAGATTGACCAGAGCATTTATGTTGCCGCTGCCGCCAGCCGGACACGTTCCGCCGCCCGCTCCGACGCATGTCCACGTCGGTGCCGGTGTCGAGATCGCCGGAACAAAGTTGTCCGTCACGATCGCTCCGTTAACACCGGTCGGGCCGAGGTTTGATGCAACGATCGTATAGGTGATCATCTGACCCGGATTGACGGTTGTCAGACCGTCCGTCTTTGTGATCGACAGATCGGCAGTGCAGTTACCGCCGCCCTGACAACCTATCGGGATTATCGTGTCCGTATCGGTCGCGCTGTTATTACCCGGAACCGGGTCGATGGCCGCGCTGCTGACCGTGGCCGTGTTGACCAGCGTGCCCGTTGCGGCGGCAGAGATAGTGCAGCTCGCCGTGTAGGTCACGGAGCTACCGACGGGGAGGTTTAGAGCGACGTCGTTAATGTTGCCTGCGCCGGCGGCAGTATTGCCGGTCGCTCCGCCCGCGGCCACGCTCGTGTACGTACAAGTTAGCGCCGCCGGAAATGTATCCGCGACGGATGCGCCCGTTACCGGATCGGGTCCCGCGTTCGACGCAACGATCGTGTAGGTGGTCGTGCCGCCGGCATTCACGGATGTTACGCCGTCGGTTTTTGTGATCGACAGGTCTGCATTGACACCGGCCGGCACGAATCTCAACTGCACGTCGTCTATCGCCACTCCGGCAAAGTTGATGCTCGTGTCCGTATCAACGTGGAAGGTAATATTGATCGTCCGACCGGCAAAATTGGCAAAATCATCAATTTTCGCCTGATAGATTCCCCAACCGGCTGAATTGCCGATAAGGGTCGCCGGAGTGCCGGTTGAGGTGGTCATCGTCGCGCCCGTCCATTGCCAAACGGTTCTGGACAAGCCCATGCCGCCAACTTCATTGATCGTTACGCGGGCGCGATCGAATGTCGCGCTTTCCATCTGATAGCGCATCGCCCACGTCAGAGTGGCGGTGCCGTTTTGGTTTGGCAGAGTAATATTCGGCGAAACCAGATCCTGATTCGAACTTATGTCATACGTATTATCAAGATCTGTCTTCCAGCAATTTATTCCGCTGTTGCAGCCGATGATGTCGGCAACCGGATTGGCCGTGGTTGTCGCAAGCGTTGCCGGTGTTCCGTATTCCCACTCATTAGCAAGCTGTCCGACCGTTCCGAGCGTATAACCGCCGTTGTTCGCTTCAAAATCCTCGGTGTAAATAACCGAACCGGCAACCGCCGGCTGTTCGCAAATTTCCAGACTCCAGCCGTTGAGCGTTCCGACCTGAGTGTTTACCAAATCATCGCGGATGTCGAGCGTCCAAACGCCGGATGGATTTTCTCCGTCGTACCAGTCGAGCCGGTAGTTGAGTTCCGGTTTGAGAATCATCGGTCGCACCACAGTGAACACAAACGGGATTCCCGAAGAATACTGATCGAGCGTCAAATCCATCATCGTTTGTCCGCCGACAGCCGCCGAGCCGATGTCGTTGAACAGACCGTTATTGTTATTGCCGGGTGAACGTAGATTAACGTCCATATCCGCCATCAACGTATGGGTAGCGTTGATCGAAACTTTTGTGCTGGCGATCCGCCCCATTGTCGCTGGAACCGTGATGGTCGAAGAAGTCAACACTCCATCGGCGATCGGTAGTGGAACGTTGGTGCTTGTGTAGGTCGTGCAATTTACGCCGACATTAGTTTTCGGGATGACCGTTACGCTCAGATTATAAGTCGCGGTCGGTCCGCCGGTTGCGGCGGTTGCCGAATCAACAAAGGCGTAATATGTGCCGGCGGTTTTTACTGTCATGAAAAACCCTTCGGACAGCGGATTGGCTACGCTTCCGACGCTTGCGTCGTCAACTACCAATATCTGATTGTTCGCATCGCCGAACAAAGCCATTCCGAGCCGTCCGTTCCATTGCACGTTGTCGCGTTCGGGGTCAAGGTCCAAGCTAAGGTAAACAGTATCGCCGGCGTTAGCCGTGAAACTATACCAATCCTGCTCGGTCGCCACCGCCGGATTTCTCGCGCCGCTGACCCAACCGCTTGTCGGAAGCGGATTTGCCGTCGCGGGGGTGTCATTTGCCTCAACTTCCGGTGTCGGTGCACCACTTTCCACGCTGAGATAAAGCTCATAAGGGGTCAGCCTGTTGGTCGCTGAAAAATGTTTGACCTGTGCGTAATATGTTCCGGCGGAAGGAATCGTCAAGCCCGCGATTGTCGAAGCAAGACCGCCCAAAGAGCCGTCGTCCTGGTCAAATTCCAATTGGGTTGTGCCGTCCGATGCAAAAATACGCAACTCGCTGTCGGTGCTGGCGCTTGACGAATAGCTCGTCATCACCGCGGCATAAACGCGGTCACCCGCGGCGGCGGTGAACCTGAACCAATCCAGGTCAGCATTCGGAAAGACATCGCCCCTGATCTTGACCTCGGTGCCGGGTAAATTAGTTGCCGTCGCAAATGTGCCGTTCGGTTCGATTTCCACGCCGAGATCGGTCCCGACTGCGGGAGTCGCGAGGTACGGATCCGTTGGTAAAGACGCGCGATCAATTTTCCCGGGCAGTTCGATAACATACGCATCATTATTGACCGGTTCTCTCTGAGTCTTGTCATCCGATCTGATACCGTCAGTTTGCTTTTGCGAGTCGGAGGGCGAGCCCGCAGTTGGATTTTCCTGAGCTTTTGTTTGCCAAGCGATAAAGCCAAAAACGCCTAAACATAAAACGACGCCCATAACAAAAAATGCCCGACGATTTGCGGACAAAAGCGATTCTAAAGACTTCCTCATAGCATCCCTCCAAATTTGAACCAAAAATCTAGGCGCGATAAAAACCGAGCCTCTTGTAAATGAAACTTAGGCTGCGAAAAGCGGCAAGTGTGTACACATTCTTAGCCACATAACCCGAATTAAACTGAAAAAACCGAACGAGCTGAATTGTAACTCAAAATTCTAAACTTTTCAAAAAATAACTCGAGCGCGGCTAATCTGATTTTGGTACTGTTTTCGCACTTTGCGGGGTTTGATGGCCGTCGGTTTTGGGGACGACAAATTTATTGTCCGCGGACTTCACCTCGATCGGCTCGAGCGCGGCGGCGATAACATCACTAATCCAGTGTGCGAGGATGATCTCAAGCTCGGCTCGGACGTCGTCGGGGATTTCTTCAACGTCGGCTTCGTTGCGGTTCGGCAAAATGATGCGGCGAATACCGGCACGATGCGCGGCGAGGACTTTTTCCTTAATGCCGCCGACCGGAAAGACAAGACCCGACAAAGTAATCTCGCCTGTCATCGACGTGTCGGAACGCACTTTGCGCCCCGTATAGAGCGAAGCCATCGCGGTCGCCATTGTGACGCCCGCACTCGGGCCATCCTTTGGAATCGAACCCGCCGGCACGTGGATGTGTATGCCGTTCTCCTTTATCAGTTCCGGGTCGATGCCGAATTCCGCAGCGTGCGACCAAAGGTAGCTGCGAGCGGCTTGTGCGGACTCCTTCATAACTTCGCCAAGCTGGCCGGTGAGCGTCAGACCGCTGCTGCCGGGCAAAAGAGTCGCTTCGATAAACAAAACTTCGCCGCCCATCTCTGTCCAAGCCATTCCGGTCGCGACGCCCGCGGGCAATTCTTTTCGCGCTTCTTCGGGGAAAACTTTTGCCGGACCGAGATAGCCGCGAATTTCCTCGGCAGAGATAGTGACCTTTTCGGTTGAGCCTTCCGCGACCTTTAGAGCGACTTTACGGGCGAGGTTGCCGACGGCTCGCTCAAGTTGGCGAACGCCCGCCTCACGGGTATATCTTGCGGTCAATAGGTTTATCGCGTCGTCGGTGATCGTCAGTTGCTCTGGCTTGAGGCCGTTTTCCTCAATCTGTCGCGGCACGAGATATTGCTTTGCGATGTTCAACTTTTCGCGATCGCTGTAACCCGCGAGCTGAATTATCTCCATGCGGTCACGCAGCGGCATTGGTATCGGCGCAAGCTGATTCGCCGTCGCGATAAAGAAAACTTTTGACAGATCGAACGGCAGATCCAGATAGTTGTCACGAAAACTGTTGTTCTGGGCCGGATCAAGTATTTCCAGTAATGCCGACGCCGGATCGCCGCGAAAATCGTTGCCGAGCTTATCGACTTCGTCGAGCATCATCACCGGATTATTAACGCCGACGCGCCGAAGCGACTGGATAATTCGCCCCGGCATCGCGCCGACGTATGTGCGGCGATGGCCGCGAAGTTCAGCCTCGTCACGCATGCCGCCGAGACTTAACCGATCAAACTCGCGCGCGAGCGCCCGTGCGATCGAGCGGCCAAGCGACGTTTTACCAACGCCCGGCGGGCCGACAAACAGAATGATCGGCGACTTGCTGTCAGGCCTCAGTTTCACAACGGCGAGCGACTCTAGAATGCGTTCCTTTATGTCTTCGAGGCCGTAATGGTCCTCGTCGAGGATCTTGCGCGCTGCGTTCAGATCGAGTTTCTCCTCGCTCGATTTTCGCCACGGCAGTTCGAGAATGTATTCGAGATAAGTTCGAATGACGTGATAGTCGGGTGCGGCCTGCGGCAACGCTTCCATTCGCTTTAACTCACGCTCTGACTCTTTGCGAACATCGTCCGGCAGATCGGCTTTCTCCAGCCGCTCGCGAAGCTGCCCGGCCTCGGCCTGCTCGCCCGACTCGTCCTCGCCAAGCTCTTTCTGGATCGCCTTCATCTGCTGCCGCAACACGTAATCGCGTTGCGACTTATCCATCTCGTTCTGCGCCTCGCTGGCGATCTTTGAGCGGATCTGCATGATCTCAAGCTCGCGTGCCAGCGCCGCGTGCGTGAGCGTGAGCAGGGCGTCAACCGTCGAGGACTCGAGCATTTTCTGCTCGGTCTCAGTGCCGAGATCGAGCACTGACGCGAGAAAATAGGCGAGCTGAACAGGATTCTCTTGCGAAGTCACCGCGACGCGAATCTCGGGCGGAATCTGCGGCAACAGAGCCAGAGCCTCCTGGATCATGCCGTGAATATTGCGTTTCAGAGCTTCGATCTCTTCGTCATCGACGCGGCGAAGTTCGGGCATCAATCGTATTTTCGCCTTCAAATACGGCTGTTCGCCCGTCCATTCGACAACCTCAAAACGCTGCATGCCTTGCACGATCAGCTGCATCACGTCCTCGGTGCGCATCATCCGCTTGATGTTGACCAGCGTGCCGGTTTTGTAAAGATCGTCGAATTTTGCGTCGTCGCCGGTGACGTTTTCGGTTTTTGTGGTGATGCAGGCGAGAAGTTTTTCTTCCGTAGCTAAACTTGCCTCGACAGCGCGCGTCGAACGCTCACGACCAACCGCCAGCGGCACGACCGTCTCAGGAAACAGCGTCGTATTCTGCAGCGGCAGAATCGCGATCTCCATTTCCTGCGGCAGCTTGATCTCCTGCGTCTTAAATTGTTGCTCGTCAGCCATAAAATCTTACTCTCTGCGTTATAACGATCAATTTAAACGCAGAGACCGCAAAGCACGCAGAGTATCAAAACCTAATTTACAAGACCCGTGTTTCAAACTATATTTTTTACTCCAAGTGCGTTGTGTCAACCTTTAAGTATTGTCAAAAAAATCTCAGCGTTCTTTGCGATCTCTGCGTTAAAGCCTTCTTCTCAGCGCAGAGATTTCAAAATCTATTTACTACTCGTCGAATGCCGTCCTTAAGTAGTTTGACGTTAAAGTTAATCAAAAGTCCGAGTCGCAAATCACTCATTCTCAAATACGAAAGCAATTGTGCTTCATGAACGGGATGAAGTTTATCAACTACCTTCAATTCAACGATTACGGCATTTTCAATCAACAGATCAATTCGATAACCTGCGTCAAGCTTGATGTTCTGATAAACGATCGGCAAAACCAACTGTCGTTGAACATCAAATCCGTTGCGAACAAGCTCGTGTACTAAACAAACCTCGTAAGCGCCCTCGAACATTCCCGGTCCGAGCTCTTTGTGTACAGCAATTGCATACTCAATTATTTTTCCGCTGATGCGATTCAACTCATCGCGAGATTTTTCAACCATTTCCAAATATCTCTGCGGTCTCAGCGATCTCTGCGTATAAATATCAACTGACTTTCTTCAAAGTGATTATCAGCAAACCGTTCTCAAATTCATGTTCGACCTTTGCGTTGTCGATCGACGCCGGAAACCGCAGAGTTTTTTCAAAATTGCTGTACGTTATCTCCATCTGCTGATATGTCGCGCCGGCCGCGCACGATTTGTCCTTACGGCAGCCGGCAATGTAAAGCACGTTTCCCTGAATATCGATCTCCGTGTCCTCAGCCGAAACGCCCGCCAACTCGACCTTTACAACCCAACCGTCCGGCGTCTGATACACGTCCGCCGCCGGATACCAAAGCTGCCCCTCACGAACATTCTTCGCCGAGCCTACAAATTGGAAGTGACGATTGATCGATTTTGCCATAAGACGCTTTCTACTTCGTCAACGCGAATTCGGAGAATGGGAAATAACCCTTGCGATACTTCAATTTGGTTGGGCCTATTAACTTAATTTCTGGCTTAGAGATCTCAAGTTTTACTTCCAATTTCCGCCATTTATCGGGCGCATCATGGTTCTCCGAGACGAATCCGATATGGAACTGATTCCGTAATATTGAAGCCAATCTTGCCACAAACTGTCTTGCTTCGGCCCTCTTTTCCGTACCGAAGAATCCGCCCCCCGAAACATCAGCAATAGCCGCTATTCCAGGCGAACTACGAAAAATCACGCTCGAAACGCCAATTGTAGGATCGTAGGCCGCCAGGGCATAAACGGCAATTTTGTTCTTCTTTACTAATGCTTCGACCTCCTTGAAGCGTTGGGCAGACCGATTGTCCTCTCCATCACTGAGGACGATAAGAACTCGCCTTTCATTCTTTGCACTTGAAAGCTTCTGAATCGTAACAGCCATAGCATCGTAAAGCGCCGTATTCTTTTTTTTGGGGTTGGAAAAATTAGTGTCCTGACCTATCGCTTTTGTCACTTCGGCCTTGTTCATGAATTCGGAAAGAAATACGACCCGTTCACCGAATGACAACAACAGATACCCGTCACCGTCCATACGATTCTGAAGAAAATCCAAAACGGCCTGCCGGCACCATTCAACTCGGTTGATCTTGCTGTCCCTTTCGTTATGGGTCATCGAGTATGACAGATCAAATAGTAAACCAATGCTTGCCGGTTCATTTTGTTGAGAAAACAACTTTATTTCTCTAGACTTTCCATTTTCAAATAATCGGAAATTGTTCGAGTTTAGACCTGTTATCAACTGACCATCGATGTTTTCTACGGTAACGTATAGATCGACTAATTTCTGTTGTGCTTCTATCCTCTGACTAAAGGACAACAACAAAAAACAAATCAACAACTTAGCTATGAATTGACCACCCATAGGGCACATCCAATCAACTTTTTCTCCAAAAAGAACTTCCACTGGATATTTCTTCGAGCGTTTCGGCGATCTCGCGTTCGTCTTCCATCTCCAATGCGACGTCGGCCATGGCGATGATGCCGGCGAGCTTGCCATCAGCATTAATAACAGGAATTCGCCTCACCTGTTTGTCGCCCATCAGACGGATCGCCTCGAAGACAAAATCGTCCGGCGCGACAGTAAAAAGCTCAGTCGTCATCGCTTCGCTGATCGGGGTGTCGGCTGACTTGCTCTCGGCGACGGCGCGAACAACAATGTCGCGGTCGGTAACAATGCCGATCAGCTTGCCGTCATCGACAACCGGAACCGCACCCATATCGCCGTCGCGCATCATCGACGCCACCTCTCGCAAAGACATCTCTCGCGTCGCGGTCTTAACGTTTTTTGTCATTATCTCACGACACTTCATGCGAGAAATGGCAGTTGTCTCGGCGTCAGTCATAAGTTCATTTTGTTCGACACTCGTAAATAATGCAAGGAAAACGATTGCTGAAGGTGAAGACCGATAAATGATTCGGCGTTTGGACGTAAATCAAATATAGACATACAATCAGGTGATCAACGAAAAAATTTCTGCGTTCAGGGTGTTGGCTTGAGATCGCTAGGGCGCTACTTTTGGAGGACATATTGTGACAAAACGACGTTATTTAATTATTTTGGTTTTGTGTTTGCTGGTTTCGGCCGTGGCCACAAAGGCGGCTACGCAGGTCGGACCGATCGACACATCAGGTGAAATCAACGGCGCGCCATACAGAATCGTCGTTCCGGCTGCTTGGAACGGCACGCTTCTTGTCTATGCCCACGGCTATCGTGACAAGGCCGATCATCCCGGCGAGGTCGATAACCGAAACGCGGATGTTGCGCCAAACGCAGCGCTTGCAACGGCGCTACTCGCGCAAGGCTACGCGCTTGCAGGCTCGGCCTACCGCGACAACGGTTGGGAGGTTGAAGGCGGAATTCACGACACGAAGGATTTGACGGTCTATTTCCGCGACAATATTGCGCAGCCCGATCGCTCAATTATTTGGGCATTTTCGATGGGAACGGTCATTGGTTTCAAGAGCATGGAGCGTTTTGGCGGAATCTACGACGGAGCCCTTTGCGCGTGCGCTGTCGGCGCCGGTGCGACCAGCTCGTGGGACGGGGCGGGCGATCTGGCTCTAGCTTATGACACGGTCTTTGGGATGCCGGCAGCGTGGGGAACTTTCGGCGACGTCCGCGACGATGTGGATTTCGAAACTGAGGTCCAGCCAAAGTTAATTGCTGAAGTAAGTAGTCCTGCAAATTTCCCCAAGTTTGAATTTCTCCGCTTGGTAACGGGAACGCCCGGACGCGGAATCACCCCGCCTCCGCCACCCGCATTTTATCCGGGCTGGCTGTTTACGGATATGTTCTTCGCGATGGAAGCCCGTTCCGAACTCGAACGTCGCGCCGGCGGTCCAATCGTTCAGAATCTCGATCGCGATTACAGTCTGACAGCGGCTGAAACAGGTTACTTAATGGCGCTCGGCGTGCCGTCGGCCGTGATCGACGGTTGGCTGATGGAGATGAATGGCCAACGCATCGTGTCGCCGCCGCAGTTCTCGCGTAACTATGTCGAACACAACGCCAACTACAACGGCAAGATCAAAAATCCCGTGCTGACTATGCACACGATTGTAGATCCGCTAGTGACCGTTACGCAGGAAAACCGTTATGCGCAGACCGTCAACAACGCGGGACGCGGCAGATTATTGTTCCAGACCTATACGAACGGCAACGGTCACTGCGCGTTTACCGGCCCGCAGATCATTACGGCGGTAAATTCGATCAACAGTTGGGTTACGACCGGTACGAAACCGACGCAGGCCAACTTTCCCGCGCCGCTCGGCTTTTTGCAGAATTACACGCCGCCGGCGATGAATCAGCCATAACCGATTGACGTAACAGATTATTTAGCCGCAGATTACCCAGATTACGCAGATAAAACGACTTTCGCCGATCTGCGTCATCTGCGTTTATCCGTGGCTAATTCTTCTCTTCCGTGAGCGAGATCATTCGATCAAGGGCGATGCGGGCGAAGTGTTTTGTGTCCGGGTCGACGACGATCTCGTTGACGACGTTGCCGTCTAGCAGATTTTCCATCGCCCACGCGAGGTTTTGCGGAGCGATGCGATACATCGTCGCGCACATACAGAGATCGGGTGCGAGCAGGTGGATTTTTTTGTCGGGGAAACGCTGTGCGAGACGGCTGACAAGATTGACCTCGGTGCCGATCGCCCATTTTGAGCCGCTCGGAGACTGTTCGACGGTTTTGATGATGTAGCTCGTCGAACCATCGAGATCGCTCTTTTCGACGACCTCGCGTGTACATTCGGGGTGGACGAGCACCTTAACGCCGGGAACTTGGTCGCGAATTTTAT
>JANOGL010000100.1:0-2369 GCA_031405985.1 Acidobacteriota bacterium
GCCGACAAATTTGCCTTTGTGAATCACCAAAAGCCGGTCAGCAAGTGCCGTCACTTCTTCGAGTTCGGCGGAAACGAGCAAAATCGCACTTCCCGCGTCGCGCAAAGCGATTAATTTACGGTGAATAAATTCGATCGCGCCGATGTCAACGCCGCGGGTCGGCTGCGAAACGAGCAGAAGTTTCGGATTGAGTTCAAATTCCCTGCCGATAATCAGTTTTTGCTGATTGCCGCCCGACAGCGATTTTGCCGTAAGAGTCGGATCAGGCGGACGGACGTCAAACCGCTCAATGATCTCGCCGACGCGTTTTTGTATGGCGGCGTTGTTCATAAAACCGGCAGTTGCGGCCATCGGCGGACGGTAATGCACGCCGAGGATTGCGTTCTCTGCTAAGTCAGAATGTAATAACAACCCACGCTTCTGACGATCTTCGGGAATGTGCGCAATACCAAGTTCTTTTAGCTGGCGTGCCGAACGGTTTGTGACATTTTTGCCTTCGAATTCGATGCTTCCGCCGCTCGATTTTGCAAGGCCTGAGAGGGCTTCGATCAACTCGGTTTGGCCGTTGCCCTCGATGCCCGCGATGCCGACGATCTCACCGGCACGAACCGTAAACGAGACGCCATCAACCGCGAGGCCGTGCTTGCCGCGCACTCTAAGATCCCTGACTTCCAGCACGATCGCGGCAGGCGAAGCGTCAGTCTTTTCGACACGAAGCAGCACGTCGCGGCCGACGATCATGCGAGCGAGATCTTTTGCGCTAGTCTCCGAAGTTTTGACGTTGCCGACCGATTTGCCGTCGCGCATCACGGTGACTTCGTCCGAGATCGCGAGCACTTCGTCGAGCTTATGCGTGATGATAATGATCGTCTTGCCTTGGCTCTTCATGCGGCGAAGAATGCCAAAAAACTCTTCGACTTCCTGTGGCGAAAGAACTGCGGTAGGCTCGTCCAAGATCAGCAACTCGGCGTCGCGATAAAGAGCTTTCAATAGTTCCACCCGCTGTTGCTGCCCGACAGACAGATCTTCGATCACCGCACGCGGGTTGATCTCGAGTTTCAATTCATCCGAAAGTTCCTTGATCTCGCGATTTGCCTTTTCGAGGTCGAGGTTTGCGGCCGAACCCGTCTCTGCGCCAAGCACGATATTCTCGGCGACAGTCATCGTGTCAACCAGCATAAAATGCTGATGCACCATGCCGATGCCGAGCGCGATCGCGTCGTGCGGATTGCGAATATTTACGCGCCCTCCGTCAAGATGAATCTCGCCACTGTCGGCGTTGTAAAAGCCGTAAACGATCTTCATCGCCGTCGATTTGCCGGCGCCGTTCTCGCCAACGACCGCGTGAATCGTGCCTCTGTGCACAACGAACGACACATCGTCGTTAGCAACGCAATCACCGAATGTTTTTCTAATATTTTTTATTTCGAGCATTATTTTAAAGGAGTCCAGTTTTGTCCAAAATCGGTAGTTGCAAGCCTAGTAATCGTGTCATTTTCGTTTTGACTTCTTTTTAGCCACATGTGCCCAGTGCCATCTTGGAGAACAGTAATATGTTCAATAGTCGCCCAATTCGAATATTGCTTTTCAGGTAGTTTAAAGTCAGGTAAATCTTTCTCTACACTCCAAATTGAATGAGTTTGTCCTCCGTCTGTTGTAACGACAAAAGTGTTAACCCAAAACGAATACCCAACTTGCTCGTTCACAATCCGAATGTTATCGCTCGAAACATACAGCGGGTCATCGTGATGAATTTTTACAATTTGTTGCCAATTCGATGATCGTTTACTTTGTAACGAAATCACGTAATTTGCACCAGCAATTGCTCCAAAAAATGCACAGCTTTCCGGAATCCGATCAATCTTGATCTGAAAAGAGTCGATCCAGCCATCTTGGACAGAAATGTCAACTTCCTCAACACAGAACGGCTTACAACCCAATAACATCGTTGATGTCACGAGATGAACTAAAATCAGAATTTTCGCGAACATACAAAGATATGCCTACTTCGCCATCGCGTCCGTGACTTTGATCTCACCGGCGACGATCTTTGCCCTCGCTGCTTCGACTTTTTGAATAACGTCGGGCGGAATGAGGCCGTCGTTGTAGTCGTCCATCGCATATGCGACGCCGTCTTTGTCGAGGCCGAAAACGTGAAAGCCGCCTTGGAAATTGCCGCCGAGCACCTCTTTGACAACGTCGTAACAGGCGTTATCAACGCGCTTTACCATCGACGTCAGGACAAAGCCGGGCTTGACGCCATTTTGATTTGAATCGACGCCAATGACGAATTTGTTGGCTTCGCCGTTAGCGTCACGGCCATATTGCTCGACCGCGTCGAACGCTCCGAGTCCCGAATTTCCCGCTGC
>JANOGL010000122.1:0-31456 GCA_031405985.1 Acidobacteriota bacterium
AGCAGACCGGCGTCAACCTCACCTTTTTGAACGGCGTCGATGATCTCGTCGAACGGCATGACGACATGCTGGAAGTCTTTGTTATAGATTCGCAATGCGAGATACGCGCTCGTCAGTTCGCCCGGAACGGCGATCTTCATCGAGCCGATGTCGCTGGCTTCGCGCGGCTCTTTTGCGACAACGATCGGGCCGTAATTGTCACCGATACTCGCTCCGTGCGGCAGCAAAGCGTATTTATCGGCGACGTACGCATACGCGTGAAACGAGATCGCCGTCACGTCATAAACGCCATTCTTGGCGTCCTCGTTGAGCGACTGAATGTCCTTGAGCGTGTGTTCGAACTTAATCCCTTCGGTCGTGAGCTTGCCGGTCGCCAGCCCGTAAAACATGAACGCATCGTCCGAGTCGGGCGAGTGCGCGACCGTAATTGTGCGTATTTCAGGAGTTTCTTTAGCCTTAACTGCCATAATTATCGGGGAAGTGAATAGTAAACCCGTGTGTCGTAGATGATACTTATTCTACCGTTTCGCTCGTGTTTGGCAAACAGCTCGCGAAGCTCGTCCGATAGCTGCCTGGCGTTTGAGTCAGTCTCGCTCGGCATATAAGACGACGAAAACATCCGTCCCTTTATACCTTCAAAATCGTGTACTTGGACGTTTTCGAAAACGGCTGAGCTATATTCACCTTGAAAAAAATCGCCGAGCCTCAACGCATCGACATTCTCGTGCCGCACCTTTGTATAGTCTGTCGCATATTTGAGTAAAAGCTTTTCGTAATCGATCAAAAACGGCGTCGTGTCGAGCTGCCGTTCATTCCAAATGAGCACGATGCAGCCGTCAGGCTTTAATATGCGTTCGAACTCGCGCCGCGTTTTTTCCGCGTCGAACCAATGAAACGCCTGGGCCGCGACGATGAAATCGACCGACGCGTCCGGCAGCGTGGTGTTTTCAGATGTGCCATCGACGACGGTAAAATTCTCAAACTCACCAAGATACTCCCTTGCCGCCGATCTCATCGCCTCGTTTGGCTCGACGCCGATGACACGATTGCCATTCTCCAAAAACATCTGCGACGATTGTCCGGGACCGCAGCCGACATCCGCGATAATCGAATCCCGTGTCAACCCGCAATTCGCCGCCAGATGACCGACTACCTCACGCGGATAGTCGGGGCGATATCTGACATAATTAGCTACGCGGTTTGAGAATCGCTCGATCGTATCAGTCATAGGAAATTTTTAACGCAAAGACGCAAAGATCGCAAAGAAAAGCAAGATAATGATGCCTAATTTCTTGCCCTAACGATGCCGTCCTTTGCGACTTAGCGGACTTTGCGTCTCTGCGTTAAATTTCTTCTTGCGTTGCACCTCACACCTCCTCGCCCGTCCACTGAGATTTTTTTGAGTGCGGAATGTCGAACTGATCGAGTATGCGAAAGCACAGATGCTCGACGAGGTCGTCGATCGTCTTTGGCCTGTGATAAAAGCCTGGGCTCGCGGGTAGGATCCGAGCTCCGGCACGCGAGAGCCGCAGCATGTTTTCAAGGTGAACCGCGTTGTAGGGCGTCTCACGAGGCACGAGCACGAGTTTGCGGCCTTCTTTGAGACAAACGTCCGCGGCTCGGTGAATCAAATTTGTCCCCGCACCAGACGCAATCGCACCGAGCGTCGCCATTGAGCACGGCACGATTATCATTCCGGCTTGTTTATTCGAACCCGACGAAGGTTTTGCCGCGAGATTATCGAGCCGCCACACGCGAATCAGCTTTGACGAGACATCGAGCCCGAGCCAGTCGTTGATCTTTGCAGCGTCAGCATCTTTTAAATTCACGCCAAGCTCAACCTGTGCAACCGTCGCCGCAGTGCCTGACATTATGAGATTTATCGTCTCAACAGCGCCGCTAGCCGCGAGCAAAGCAAGCGTCCGCTGAGCATAGATCGTGCCCGAGGCACCTGTGATCGCGACTGTTAACTCCATAAATACAGAATTCTATCGTTTCGCGTCCAAGTTTGCGAGGTATTGCGGAATACAAACATGCATCGTATAAATGAATTAGAATATCGTATGCGTAAAATCAGACTGTTTACAATTCTTTGCCTCGTCCTCTGTCCCCTCTTTGCGCTCGGCCAGAGTACCGGGAAGCCACCGGTTATCATCATTCCGGGCGTTTCCGGAAGCGAGTTGGTTGACCCTAAAACGAAAGAGAAGGCGTGGTTTAGCATCAAGCGTCATAAAGCCGACGATCTGCGTCTGCCGGTGACCTCGCCGTTTCTCGGCAACAACCGCGACAAGCTCAAGGTCGGCGATATCATTCGCGAAGTCGAGCTGCCCGTGCTGCCGGATGTCGAAGTTTATAAGAGCTTACTCGACGCCTTAAAGGCTCACGGCTACACGGAAGCGACTTGGGACAATCCGCGGGCGTCGGACGTGTTCTATGTTTTCCCGTACGATTGGCGCCGCGACAACGTCGAAACGGCTCATCTCTTAATTCGAAAAATTACTGCGACAAAAGCAAAACTGCGAAAGCCGGACCTTAAATTCGACATTATCGCGCACTCGATGGGCGGCCTCATCTCGCGTTACGCGGCGATGTACGGACTAGCCCAGCCACCATTCGCAAATCCAAAACCGACTTGGAGCGGGGCGACGCATATTAACAAACTTATGATGTTCGGGACGCCGAACGAGGGTAGTTTTTCGGCATTCGAAACGCTGGTCAAGGGCTATCCGATCATCGCGGCACGCAACCTGCCGTTTGTCGACGACCTGCGGCCAGAAGACGTTTTCACCAGCCCCGCGGCCTTTCAACTGCTGCCGCATAACGGAACGGCGAAATTTCTCGACGACAATCTAAATCCCATAACCATTGACATTTACGATCTGCAAAACTGGTTGAAATACGGATGGACACCGCTCGCCGATCCTAAATTTTTGAGCAAACTGAAAGACGCCGCTGCACTCGCACGCGCAAACAAAGACGTTAAGCCCGAACGGCCAAAACCCAATGCCGCGCTCGACGACCGCATCATCGCAAACACGACGTCGGCACAGGTTCGCGCGTATCTCGCAAGTGTTCTAAAACGGGCAAAGCGATTTCATGCCGCGCTAGACGCACCGTCGACGAAGGCCCCAATTCAAATTTTTGCCTATGGCGGAAATTGCGAACCGACTTTGAACGCCGTTGTGGTTCTTCGAAACGAGAAAAAGAATTCGTGGGAAACGGTTTTTGATGCTCGCGACATAAAACGCGAGGGGCGCGGCGAGATAAAGAAAGAACAGGTCCGCTCTACATTATTCGCGCCGGGCGACGGCCGGGTAACGAAAAGCTCGCTTCTCGCCGAGTCGGCGGCCAGCAATATATTCACGACAACCTCGTCATTCTTCGCGTGCGGCTCGCACACCAAACTGTTTTTGGAAAAACCGATTCAGGACAGTTTCTTGAGTGCTCTGATCGTCGAGAAAAACGAACAGCCGTAACGAGGCATTTAGGGATTTATCAAAACGTAAAGCCGGTCGGCCCAATCGGAGCGGGAATTTTTTAAGATCTCGTACTGCACCTGCGCCATGTCGCGGTTGCCGAGTTTTAGATAAGCGCGGCCGAGATTGTAGCGAGCTTTTTCTAAATTTGGGTTGTAGCCGAGCGCGGCGTTGAAAGCCTCGATGCTCTCTTCGGCCTTGCCGGTTTCGAGCAAACTCTCACCGAGATAATTGTATGTCTTCGCGTCGGGACGATACGCTTTTAGTGAATCAAATGCCGCGGCCGAATCGGCAAAGCGCCGTAGTTTATAAAGGGCGAGGCCGAGCCGCTCGATTGAATTTACGTGATCCGGTTTTAGCGCGATCGCACGGCGATAGGCGAGGATCTCTTCGTCCGCCCGGTTCATCTTCCCGAACGTCAACCCAAGCGAATACTGAATCTCGGCGTTGTCGTCGTCGAGCCTGATCGCCGTTCGGTACGCATCCACCGCTTCTTTGTATTGCCCAAGCGCATAGCTCGACACGCCGATATTGACAAATGTCGCCGCCCATTCGGGACGCAGCTTTGCGGCTTGTCGCGACGCTTTTAGCGCTTCGGTGTGACGGCCAAGCACGCCATAGCAATAGCCGGCTTGATACCACGCCTCAGCGTAATTCGCATCCGCCTCGACCGCCTTTTCAAAAAACGGAACCGCGCGCGCGTAATCGTCACGCGACATCTGCGCGAGGCCTTGCAAATAAAGCCGCTCGGCGGATGAGCGTTTGCTCTTTTGCGTTTCTGCCGAGAGCGACGAGAACGTCTGAACGTCGTTGATCTTTAGCTGCGAAATTCGTTCAGCGGGCACGGCGAAATTCAAATTCTGACCCTCAGCGGCCTGCAGCGTCGCGACGCCGATCACCTGGCCGGCCATATTCACGACCGGCGACCCGCTCGAACCGGGCGAGATCGACGCCGTTATCTGAATGATCTTGCCGTAGCCCGAAATCTCACGCACCGCCGAGACGATGCCGTTCGAGACCGAGCCTTCGAGGCCGTATGGATTACCGATAACGACGATCGATTCGCCCTCTTGCGGCACCGTGCGAATTATCGGCAGCGGAACCGCGAGACCTCGCGGCACATCGACCGCTAGCAACGCAAGGTCGCCTTCGCCATCGACGGCCAGCACGCCGCGTACCGGAAACTTCTTGCCGTCAACCAGATGAATCTCAACTCGCGACGCGCGCTCGATCACGTGGCGGTTAGTTATCACCCGATCCGGAGCGATAAAAAATCCGCTGCCGCGAGCAAGTGAGTTATCTTTCGCGTCAAATGTCTCGATCGCAACCGCCGATGGCTTGATGCGTTTGACAAGCTCAGGCAAAAAATCCTGCGCAACCGATTTGCCCGCGAAACACGCGAAACAAACAAAAAGAAAAACGAATTTTGAAAGATTGGCGCTAATCACTCGCATCGAAAGTTGTCAATACAAATTATAACTTATCGAGACGTGGGAACAACTTATGAAAGGTCAGACATAACTTTGCGCCCTTTGCGTCTTTGCGGGAAACACCCTTATTTCCCGCAAAGCTGCAAAGAACGCAAAGAAAGAGAAGGCAGACTATTTCACAAAACCGTTGCCATCGAGCGCCGTGTAAACGTCGGTCGAATATAGGCCGAGCCACTTGTCGGAGTCGGGCGTTTTGAAAAGGACATCGTAAACGCGCGAGTTGAACCGGTCTAGGTCGGGCTGGTTGCGCTGGTTGAGCCATTCGTAGAGTTTCGTGTGGAAGAGAAAATCGTTTCGCGTTGTGTCGAGAGCGATGAAATTCTCGAGCTTTGCGAAAAGGCCGGTGAACTCGTCTTCGCTCAAACCGGTTTTTGCATTCTGTCTGCGAATGAACCGGACGCTGTTTTCATCGATTTTCAAGTTCGGAGAATACAGTTTTGCGAGCTTCGTCCAGTCGTCAAAATTCACGGCCGGCTCGAACTTTGCAAAGTCGTCATAAACGCGCAGGATCGAGTATTCATCGACGACGACCATCTTCGCTGTCGCTCCTGGGGCCGCCATCATTGCGGTCGGAAAGGTAACCCGGACAGACCCCGGTCCCACCGGCGCAGCAGGCGTGGACGGCTCAACAATCGCTTCTTTCAATCTGACACCCGCAATCGAAATGCCCTTGGTACGTTTTTGGATTATTTGATCGTACGAGACCTTGCGGTATTTCATCAGAGCGAGAGCGTGCTTTTCGTTCGGCAAACTGCCGAGCGCCTTATTCATCTCGGCGCCTTGCGTCAGATATTTCATAAACGCGACAGGGCTGTAGAGGCCGGGAATGGTGTCGATGATGTCGCCGTCTTTGTCGAGAATGTAGTGGATGCTGTTGCCGGTGATCGTGCGTTCGATCTTGCGGCCGTCGCCGAAATCGATCGTGATTCGGGGCGCCGGGCGAACGGACTGCCAATGCAAAATATAATTGTCGCGAAGATATTTCGAGATCTCGGCGTTCGGGTAAAGCACGGCACGAAACAGGCGGCTGTTGGCGCAAGAAAATTCTTCGTTCAAGTTGCCGAACAAGCGAAGCGTGAGAATCGGCTTGGTCGTTTGCTTTGCGACGCGTTTTGCTTCGTCCGCGTTTGTATACCAATAAAGGTGCGAGGCGTATGCGTCCTTTTGCATCGCAACGGTGTCGAGCGCATTCGCGATGCGCTTCCAACTTTCGTCCGCTTCGCCGGTCTTAGCAAATTTATCGATCTCAGGCGCGTATTTTATAAACAACGCATCGAGCCCGACCTGGCCCATCGTTCGCAACTCGCGGATCGCAGTCATCGCTGCGGAATAATCTTCAGACGCTGCCTGCGTGCTCAGCTCTTCGACCGTTCGTGACGCAAATGTATTAATCGAGAGAGCGACAACAAAGAGGCTCAAACAACAGATTGACTTTATTTTCATTAGGTTTCCCTCCGGTTTATTACTGAACGCTGTCTTGTTCGAGTTCTTGCAAGAGTTTTTGGTTGTCTGCACCGAATCAGCCACGAATGCACGAATGAAAGCAATCGGCTTATTCGTGCATTCGCGGCTAATTTGTATGGCGGCAATCGAAAGGCTAAAATTACCAAATACATCATTATGAAAATCGCACTCGCCGCCGATCACGCCGGTTTTGAAGAAAAAGAAAAGATCAAGAAGACCCTCGACGAACTCGGCGTCGAATACGAGGACATGGGCACGAATTCGCCTGACTCGGTCGATTATCCCGATTTTGCTCACAAAGTCGGCGAAGCTGTCGCTCGCGGCGACGTGGATCAGGGAATGCTCTTCTGCGGCTCGGGCACGGGGATGGCGATCTCGGCGAATAAAGTTCACGGTGTGCGGGCAGCCGTTGCATGGAGTGAGGAGATCGCCCGTCTCGCTCGCGAGCATAATAACGCAAACGTGCTCTCGCTCGCTGCGCGATTCACACCGCCCGAGGAGATAGAAAAGATTGTCCGCGCATGGTTCGCCGCTGACTTCGAAGGCGGCCGCCATGCAAAGCGCGTAGACAAGATCGAGAGTTAGTTAAGAAATGCAGCATCAGCTACATTTTCCGAACTTCCCGCTTAATCAGTTTGTCGAGGTATTCGTCTACTTCGAAGGCGTTTATCACGAACATAAAGTCGACCGCTTTCTACCAAACGGCGACGTCGAGATATTGATAGATTTTCACGACACGCCGCAATACATTTACGACAACGAAACGCTGAAGGAGATACAGGCGTGTCATCACGTCTGGGCGTCGGGCCTGCGGACCGAGCCGATCACGATACCGTCGGGCAGCGGTTCGTCGATGATGGTGATCGCTTTTAAGAAGGGAATGGCCGCGCCGTTCTTTCCGTTCCCGATGGATGAGATACGCGACAGCGTCGTCGATGCCGATCTCGTCTGGGGCAGCGACTTTGGGTATTTGCGTGAGCGCCTGCTTGCGACGAAGGACATTGACTCACGATTTAGAATGGCCGAGAAGTTTTTGCTAAAGAAGTTTCGCTCAAAACTCGATCTTAATCCATGTATCGAATATGCGATGAGTGAGATGACCGAGCGGCCCGACGCTATCAGCATCTCGCGTATGAACGAGCGGATCGGGTATTCGCAAAAACATTTCACCGAGATGTTTCGCCGCGCCGTCGGCGTCACGCCGAAGGCATACGTCAAGATCATGCGCTTTCAGAAAGCTGTCAAGATAATCGACGCCGTGAGCTCGATCGAGTGGGGGACGATCGCGCAGAACTGCGGCTTTTACGACCAATCGCACTTCATAAACGACTTCAAACACTTCTCCGGCTTCACGCCCGACGAGTACGCCAAAATTCACACGAATTACCAAAATTACATCCCGATCGGCTAGGTAAATTTTTTCCAATACATTGCGGTGTAATGTAGGCTATCCTCATCACGCTATGGAAAACGTTTACATAAATCACATCGCTGTCCTCGTGTGCGCGGTGATGAGTCTTGTCATCGGCGCCGTTTGGTGGTCGCCGATAATGTTTGCAAAGGCGTGGCAGAAAGAAGTTGGTTTGACCGACGAACAGCTCAAACAGATGAATCCTGCGAAAACATTCGGCCTGACATTTATTTTGGCCTATCTCGCGGCTTACAATCTTGCGTTCTTTCTCGGTGACAAGAGCACGACGTGGCAATGGGGCGTAACGGCGGGTTTGCTTGCGGCGTTCTGGGCGATCGCGATGTACGTGATAATCAGTCTGTTCGAGCAACGCTCGCTAAAACACATTTTGATAAACTGCGGCTACATTGCGGTTTACTTTGCGGTGATAGGTTTTATTTTGGGGATTTGGAGGTAGCTTTGTGGCCGTAGCCCGCACGTGAGTAAGGGCTCTCGCTGGCAACAGGAGCCCTTACTCACGTGCGGGCTACACACACTCGGAGAATGTTTGGCACAGAAAACATCAGGTGAATTTGAAAAAGAATTTATGGACGGTCTCAAGGGCGAGACCGGCAAGGACCTCGCCGCCTGGCTAAAGATCGTTGACGGTTCCGGCACAAAGAAGCGAAACGACATCATCGCGTGGCTAAAAAGCGAGCATAAATTCAACCACATGCAGGCATCGCTGCTCGCCGGTATTCACGCCAATGGCAGCAAGCCGGTTTATCAAAGCGCGGATAATCTACTCGATGCGCAGTTCGCAAAAAACGAAGACATGCGGGCGATATATGATGCGTTCGTTGGCTTTGTCGCAAACAACTTTCCGGCGGCAACAATTTTGCCAAAAAAAACTTACGTGTCGGTGCTCGAGAATCGTGAATTCGGCGCAGTGAATATTAAGAAAAACGAATTGCGCATCGGACTCGACCTCGGTGACAAGCCGTTTGATGAAAAAGTCGAGAAAGCAAAGCTAACCGGCCCGATGCCTCGGATTTCGCACATGGTCGTCGTCACCGATGCCGGGCAATTGGACGGGAAACTCGCCGATCTGCTAACGCAATCGCACGCGAGATGCCACTGAGTTCACTTGAGTGCTTTTCGCAGAAATGCGACGAGCGGATACATCTCTTTAGTTAGTTTGACGAGATGTTTTGGAAAATCGGCTGAGACGAGCGATTTGTCGGCTTTGAGCTCGGTCCAAGCCATGAATTCTTTTAGTTTGAGATATTCGATGGCTTTGTGCTCGGGATCGAAACCTTTTGGCGCAGACTTGAGCTTGTCGCCGCTCATCTGGCCAAACGCATCACGGAAACTTTTTTTATCGACGATCTTTAAGAATTCGGCCGTGTTTTTTGCAATCGCGTTACGGATTTTTAGACACTCGCCGCCGTCGGGCAGGTGCTTGCCGGCGGCGATAAAGCTTGCTCCGGGCTGCAGGTGAAAGTAGTAGCCAGGCTGCATCGATTTGCGGCCGCCGGGTGCGATGTAAGCGCCGAGATTTGTTTTGTACGGACTCTTGTCCTTTGAAAACCGAACGTCGCGATAGATACGAAAGACGCACGCTTTTGGGTCTAGGTCAGCCACGCTCGCGTCGAATTTGCCGATCTCGCCGATCAGATAACCGGCAAACGCAGTCATATTATCCTGCGCCGCGTCGAACGCTTTCTTGTTCGCCTGAAACCAATCGCGGTTGTTGTTTTTGTCGAGCTTTTTCAGAAAATCTAGCGTATCTTTTGCGATCATAATCGCGTATATTATCACGAACCGAAAATTACTATGAAAACTTTAGCTACACTGATTCTTTTACTTTCGATCTCACCCGTCGCGGCCCAATACAAGATCGCTTACAATGTCCTGCAAGATCAGAAAGCGGACGATTACGAAGTTTATGTGATGAACACGGACGGCTCAGAGCAGCGGAACGTCACCAATCACAAAGACGTTGCGTGGACTTACTACTCGCTGCCGGGCAAGCTGCTTTTCATCAGCGACCGCGGCGCATGTCGGCGATGTTATTTTTTGTACGAGGCAGACGTTGACGGCAGCAACGTCAGAAAGGTGGGCAATCTTCAGCTTGAGGACTCGTGGATGGGCAGCCGTAAGCGTGGCACGGAACTCGTTGTCGCTGGCCGCATCGATACGCGTGTTCGCTATCAGCTCTTCCTCGTGGACGTTGCGACGGGACAGTATCGACAGCTGACGAATGAACCTGCCGCTGCTTTTCGCGATCCGACCTTTTCGCCGGACGGAAAGCAGATCGTATACGTTTACAAAAAGAACCGGACCGATCGCAGCGAGATCGAGGAAATGTACGTCATAAACGCCGACGGTTCGAACAAACGAAAGTTGACGACGTATCCCGCGAACGATCCGCTCGCGAAGGATTTTGGCTATAAGGTCGGGCCGCCGCATTGGAATGCCAAATACAAATTCATCACTTACCAATCGAATCAAGCGGGCAAGCAATCGATTTACGCCGTCACGCCTGACGGTAAAAAGCAGTGGAAGCTGACCGACAGCGCACTCGACGAAGGTTGGCACGACTGGTCGCCCGACGGCGAATGGCTAACATTCGACAGCCGTGACGCGGCAACCGGGCGCCATGATATTTACATAATGAACTACCGCACGAAGGAAACGAAAAAACTAACGGGCGACAGCCCGACGAAGTTTCACCAATCTCCGGTCTTTGTCGCAACCCGCTAAGCCTTGGGCTTTAAAATAAAACCGACGGCAATAGCCATCAACATTGTGCCGATCGAGTCAAGGACTATCTGCTTGGCGACCAGCATGCCCGGCAGCGGCTGCACCGCGTAGTAAACCAGGTACAGCGGAACCGTTATGAGCAGCGCCATCGCGACACCATAGCGAATTGCCTGCGGCAGCCACGGCGAATCGTTCACGCCGACGCGATAAACCCATGCGAACGCGAACCCCTTGATCAGGTGCGAGGCGATCATAAACGGCAGATAGCCCATCGCATCAGCCTCGGAGCGCATCATCGGCCCGAGTGCCGCGTAGTCGTTATTGAGCACGCCGCCGTGAAACACCATTCCGGCTCCCATTGAAATCACAAAACCGGCGATGCCGGCTATAATCAATTTAGTCATCTTTATCCTCCATGAGCAGCCTTGGCGCGCTCGTTGAGCTCGTCGGGCGTAAGATCTTCTTTGTGAGTCGCGAATCCCCAAAGATGTCCGAACGGATCCTTAAAATGTCCTGAGCGGTCGCCATAGAATTGATCGGCAACCGGTTTTATCACTTCGAGACCCTCGGCGACGGCTTTTGCGCAAAACGCATCGACATCCTCGACGTAAATATAAAGGCTCACTGGCGAGCCGCCGATCGTCTCGGGGCTTTGCGCAAGCGGAGGAAATTCATCCGCTAGCATAAAGACCGCTTTGCCGATCTTCATCTCGGCGTGGCCGATCATTCCGCCGCCGCCGATGCGAAACAACTCTTCGGCTCCAAACGCTCGTTTGTAAAAATCCATCGCCGCCTCAGCGTTTCTGCATATCAGATACGGCGTGATTCCCTCGTAACCATCAGGTATCGCTTTTACTGACATAACATCTTTCTCCTTAAATTTATTTTTGTTCTTTGTAGATCGCGCCGTTTTTCATAACGAAAATCGTGCTCTCCATTCGCCTGATATCTTTTAGCGGATCGCCGCTGACAGCCACAATGTCGGCGATCTTGCCGCTTTCGAGCGAGCCGAGCGTTGCGTCGAGGCCGAGCAGTTTCGCGGCGTTCATCGTTCCGGCGACTATCGCGTCGATCGGCCGCATGCCGCCCCAATCGACCATCAGCCAAAATTCATGGCCGTTCGTGCCGTGCGGAATGACGCCCGAATCCGTCCCCAAAGCTATCGGAACTTTGTTTGCGACGGCGATCTTGATCGCGTTGCGCATCGCGGTGGCGGCGAGCAAAGCTTTTGTCTTGCGGTTGCCTTTTAGAAAGTCACCTTTTGCTAGTTTTTCGACGGCCTCGCCGGCCATCAGCGTCGGCACGAGATAAGTTCCTTTTTGCGCCATCAGCTTTGCGCCTTCCTCATCGAGAAAGGAGCCGTGCTCGATGCTTGAGACGCCCGCACGAGTCGCGATCTTGATGCCCTCGGTTCCGTGGGCGTGCGCGGCAACTTTGCGATTGAGTTTGTTCGCCTCATCGACCATCGCCTTTAGCTCCTCAAACGTGTATTGGGTCGTGCCGACGCTCGCCATGCCTTCGCTCAGCACGCCGGCGGTCGCGCAAGTTTTTATCCAGTCGGCGCCGTATTTGACCTGGTAGCGAACAGCGGCGCGCACTTGTTCGGGGCCGTCGGCGATGCCGCTTTGAATATTGCCGTCGAACAAGCCGGGCTTGTAGCCGTTCTCGTCGCAGTGTCCGCCGGTGATGCCGAGGCTGTGTCCTGCACCGAGAATTCGCGGCCCCGGGACAAAGCCGTCATTGATCGCCTTTCGCAGAGCTAAATCGGCAAAATTATCCGCGCCCAAATTGCGGATCGTAGTAAAACCCGCCATCAACGTCTTTCGCGCATTCTCGACCGACAAAATCGCGCCAAACGAATCGTAGTCGCGCGCGCCGGCGCTTTCCCGCTCAGGGTCGCCGAGCGTGCGCCCGACGATGTGCGTGTGGAGATCAAAGAATCCCGGCATCAGTGTCGCGTCGCCGAGATCGATCATCTTTGAGCCAACAGGAATCGTAATGCTCGCGAGCGAGCCGACGGCCATAATCTTGTCGTCGCTGACAACGACAACGCCATTTCTGATCGGCTCGCCGCCACGACCGTCGATGATCTGTGCGGCTTTGATCACGACAACGCTGCTGCCTCTTCGTTCGCCCGGAGCACCGAGTTGACCGAAAGTATTTACTGCAAATGCGGCGACGATTATTAACGAAACGAATGCTCGAACCTTCAACATAGGTAAGTTCTCCAAAATTTTTGTAATATCGTGATTATAGTCACTAAAATGAATATCGAACAACTGCGAAAATACTGTCTCTCGTTCGCCGGTGCGACCGAGGACATCAAGTGGGGAGCCGATCTGTGTTTCTGCGTCAGGGCGAAGATGTTTTGCGTCAGAGGCGCTGACTCGATCTCCGGCGGCATGTCGATAAAATGTACGCCGGAGAAATTCGAAGAATTAATTGAACGCAAGGGCATCGAGCCGGCTGCCTATGTCGGTCGATACAAGTGGGTTCATATTGCCGACCTGGATGCCGTCACGCCCGACGAGCTAAAATCTCTAATCAAAAAGTCTTACGAACTTGTTTTTGATAAACTACCGCCAAAGGTCAAGAAGACCTTCAACGTGAACAAGTGAAAGAGGTCGAAAGTGAAAAAGTACTTATGAATGCACAAACTTTTTCCCTTTCACACTTTTACACTTTTAACCTTTATGATCATCGCCATTGACGGGCCGAGCGGAGCGGGCAAATCGACGCTCGGCAAAATGCTCGCAAAAAAACTGAATCTGCTTTATCTCGACACCGGTGCGATGTATCGGGCTGTTGCGCTGGCGGTTACGCGAGCAGGCGTGACGTTCGATGATGTAAACCGCGTCGCCGAGATCGCTGAATCCGCAAAGATCGACCTTACGGGCGAACCCGACACGATGAAGGTTTTGCTCGACGGCGACGACGTTTCTGTCGAGATTCGTACACTCGAGGTCGCGCAAGCTGCCTCTGTAGTTTCGACGATCTCGGAAGTCCGCCGCATCATGGTTGAGCATCAACGTGTAATTGGCGGATCCTCGCCAACCGGCTGCGTTCTTGAGGGGCGCGACATCGGCAGCGTCGTCTTTCCAAACGCAACGGTCAAATTTTTCCTCACCGCCACGCCCGACGCCCGTGCCCGCCGACGCTTTATGGAAGATCAGTCAAAAGGGCGAATTTCCACATACGAACAAACTCTCGCGGAGATAACGACCCGTGACGAACGCGACACGACACGCTCAGATTCACCACTGACGATCTCAGACGATGCCGTCGTGATCGACACGAGCGAACTCGACCTCAGCGAAGTCTTCGAGACGATGTTGGCAAAGATCAACGAAACTCACGCTACATCTGCTTAAGGTCGCATAATTATTGACTTGAATTAGCCAAACCTATAACATCGTAAATTGCTGTTTGGGCTCCCGTAGCTCAGCTGGATAGAGCGACGGCCTTCTAAGCCGTAGGTCGCAGGTTCGAGCCCTGCCGGGGGTAAAGATCGATTTTGGATTTGGGATTGCCCATTTTGGATTAAATCCCCAATCCAAAATCTAAAATCCAAGATTGTTTTGTGGCGGCTATAGTTCAGTTGGTTAGAACGCCTGATTGTGGTTCAGGAGGTCGTGGGTTCGAGCCCCACTAGCCGCCCCATCAACCCTCCGCTTGAAACTGTCTCTTTTTCGGGACATGAAACACTGTAGTTTATGAGTCGAATGTTTTCGATGCGGTTAACGTTCATGAGCGCGAGCTTTCTTATCGCGCTCTTGGTATTCCCTATGAATGCTCAGAAACCGAACCGGGAAAATGTTGTGAAAAACGAGCTTTTAGTCAAGTTTATTGGGGGAACAGCCTCGAATTCCGCGCTTGCGGCTAATCGAGCTATGAACGCCAACGTCCTCGAAACACTCGGCGATCTCGGCTGGCAGCGTGTTCGTCTGCCCGAGAGCCTCTCCGTTGACGACGCGATAAGCCAATACTCAAAACTCGAAGGCGTCGAGTACGCGCAGCCAAACTTTTACTATCAACTGCAGGTCACGCCAAACGACGCCATGTTCGGAAGTCTTTGGGGAATGACGAAGATCTCTGCGCCGGCGGCTTGGGATCTTACAACCGGCAGCTCGTCTGTTGTAGTTGCGAATATCGATACGGGCATGCGGCTCACGCACGAAGATCTTGCAGCGAACATCTGGACAAACGCAGGCGAAATTCCAGCAAACAACGTTGATGATGATGGCAATGGATTTGTCGACGATGTAAACGGATGGGACTTTTTCTTCAGCAACACGGATCCGCCAGACGCGGATCCGACAGACGAACATGGCCACGGCACGCACACCAGCGGAACCATTGGCGCGGTTGGTAACAATCTGCTCGGCGTCGCCGGTGTGACTTGGAACGTCCGCATAATGACCATTAAGATCTATAGCCCGTCTGGGACGGACACCACATCGGCGATGCTGATAAACGCCTATAATTACATTCGCCTGATGAAAGAGCGTGGCGTGAACATTCGCGTGACAAATAATAGCTATGGTGGCTGTAACGAAGCTTGTGGCTACGATCAGGCAACAAAGGACGCCCTTGACGCGATGGGTAACGCGGGTATTTTGAATGTGTTCGCGGCAGGTAACAGCGGGACCAATAACGACACGACGCCATTTTATCCGGCAAGTTACACGAGCCCGAGCGTCTTGTCAGTCGGCGGAACAAACCAGACCGATGATCGCGTGTTTAATTTCGGTGCGAACAGCGTCGATCTTGCCGCACCGGCAATCGGGGTCCTGAGCACAACTTTCGCATCTGACGCAAGCTACGGCAATTCGAACGGCACGTCGATGGCGACGCCGCATGTAGCCGGAGCAGCCGCTCTTTTGTCGGCATTGAACCCAACTCTATCGGTTGCTTCGTTAAAGGCATCGCTGATGAACGGCGTCGACGCCGTCGCGGCGTTGAACGGCATGAACAAAACCGGTGGACGATTGAACGTGGATCGGGCATTGAGAAATCAATCCGTTTGCACATTTCCGACCGCAATGACCGTGCCGACAAAAGGCGGTGTTTTTACGCTAAATATGTCACCGGGCACGAATTGCGACTATTTTGTTAGGAGCACTTCGAATTGGATAAAAATGATGGGCGGCGGTAACCAGCTGTTTAGCGGCAACGGCACAATAACGTTTCGCGTGACCTTAAATCCGACGATCAGGCGAACCGGAACGATCAAGATAGGTGAACAATCGCTTACGATAACTCAATCGAGAAATTAGTAACTTGATTTTGTTTCGTTTTTCCAACTTTTTGACAATACCGAACGTCTAAGCCGTAACAGTTTAAGCGGTAAATCCGGGCTTATTTTGAGAAAAGTTAAACAGAGTTTTTTTGGTTGATTCGAATCGTGTCCGCGTAGTATACTTGGTTTTCATGGTCTTTGTGGCAAATAATCAGATGTCTATCCGATTGGCCTTCGAGACATTCAAAGTAAAAGGTGAGTAATTATGAGTAATTTGTTGAGCAAAGCTGCCAAATTTGGCGTATTTACATTTGTTTTGTTGACTTTGGTGGCTGGCACATTTGCCCAACCCAACTCCGGCAACATCAAGCTGCGCAACGCAATCGATTACGAAGGCGATGGCAAGGCCGATGTGGTCGTTTTTCGTCCAAGTAATAATGTCTGGTACGTAAACAAGAGTAATGGCACGGGCCCCATTTTCAGCCAATTCGGTCTCGCAGGACAGGATTTTATGACGCCCGGCGATTATGACGGCGATGGCAAAGGCGACATTGCAGTTTTCCGTGATACAACCGGAGTTTGGTACAGGTTGAACAGCACGAACGGCACATTTGTGGCGGTTAGCTGGGGACTTACAGATGACGAACCGGTCGCGCGTGATTACGATGGTGACGGTAAAACCGACCTAGCCGTCGTTCGCAAAACAGGTGGAAATGCAATTTGGTACATACTCCGAAGTTCTGACAACGGATTTGTAGCTGTCCAATTTGGCTTGCAAACGGATTATACGGCACCTGGCGATTATGACGGCGACGGTAAATTTGACTTAGCGATCCAGCGTCCCGGAGCTACGCCAACCAGTCAGGCACTATTTTATATTCTCAGAACCAGTGACGCTGGTGTAACAGTTATTCCTTGGGGATTCAGTACGGACCTTGTCGTTCCCGGCGATTACGACGGCGATGGCAAAACCGACATAGCTGTTATCCGCGAAGGCTCTACCCCAACGTCAAATCTGGTTTGGTATGTCCAAAGAAGTACCGACGGCTCGCTGATCGCGATCTCTTTCGGATTGACAGGCTCCGATCTCAATGTGCAAAACGATTATGACGGCGACGGAAGGACGGATATCGCCGTATGGCGTGATACGAACGGCACGTTTTACTTCTTGACAAGCTCGAGTAACTATACTGCATTTTCTGGAGCTCCATGGGGATCTCCGAATGACTTTCCGGTCGCTAGTTCCGACACGCATTGATATTTTTGTCATTGGTTTAGAAAATGGTTGAAGGCAAGTCTTCAGCCATTTTTATTTTGCGCAGAAATGTGGAATGCAAGCACAAAAACCGATCTCGTCATCGAAGTCTGGGAGAAACTCAACTGCGAAAGCGTAGGCGCCGCTGAGATCGAAGCCATCGAAACCGTCGTTAGAAATGTTTTTGGAGATGCAGCCGTCGATTCACCAATGACTATCGCCCGACTTCTCGCTGACGAGGGAGCCGAGCTTAGACACTCCGAGATAATGGATCTTTACGTCGAGCGTGCAAGTGATCGTCCATACGATTCGGCTCTGCGTAACATTTTAAGACTTGACGATGTGCACAGTACGCTCAAAACGATTCACGTTCTCGAGAACCTTCGTAAAAAATATACATCGGCGAATGATAAAGAAGGGCTGCGTTTGCTGCGTGAGACCGCAATACGGGGTAAAGACCTTGCGTTCGAAACTGCAGGCCGTAAGGATGTTGACGGCCCAACGCGCTTTTTGAACGAAGAGATCGCGAGTTGGCTGACTGTTTGGCTGCAAACACCGGATGTGTTTGAAAATTGGGTGTCTCTCAGGCAGAGATCAGGCGAGTTCATTGATAAATTTGGAAAGACTTAAATAAAATATGCGACGCTTTTACGCACCGCCGGAAAATTTTCGCGGTCAAGATGTAACTCTGAGTGAAGACGAAACGCGACACCTGCGTGACGTTTTGCGCCTTCCTATCGGTGAAGAGGTATCGGTCTTTAACGGCGCCGGCCGTGAATTCAAATGTGTAATAAGAACGATCGAAAAAAAATCTTCGACGCTCTCGCTAGTCGAAGAAGTTACGCCCACATCGCCCGAATCTAATCTCGACCTTAGCGTAGCAGCAACAGTTTTGCCCGGCGACAAGTACGATCTCGTCATTCAAAAAGCCGTCGAACTTGGCGTTGTCGAGTTGAATCCGTTAGTGACAACACGTTGCGAAGTTAAATTGAAAGACGCGGCGAAACGCCTGAACCGTTGGCAACGCATAGCCTTCGAAGCGTCAAAACAATGCGGCCGCGCAAAGCTAATGATAGTCAGTGAGCCGGTCGAGTTTGGAGAGCTAGTCTCAAAGAAAGCCAGCGACAATTATTTGCTTTTCTCCGAACGCCAGGGTGAGAGTTTCGATACCGTTATCGCGAGCAAAAAAATAACCGCCGTCTTTGGGCCAAAGGGCGGTTGGGATGATCGCGAATTAGAAGCCGCACGCGTCAAAGGAATTAAGGTTGTCACTCTCGGCGGCCGCGTCCTACGTGCCGAGACGGCGGCGATCGCTATCTCAGCGATCTTGCAGCACCGCTTCGGTGATTTCAAATAACTTAAAAAATAGCCACGAATGCACGAATAGCGTGATTGAAATTATTCGTGCATTCGTGGCTTATCTTTTGTTAAATCGTCGGCTTTGGCTTTGCTTTGTAATAAGCTTCGCCACGCTGCGTGAGCTTTGCTTTTTCCGCGAGCGTCTGAAGAACGGAATCGAGCAACTCCTGATTCTCAACTTTAAAGCTCACTGCACCGCGTGCGTCTTCGATATC
The DNA here is from genome assembly GCA_031405985.1 of Acidobacteriota bacterium. GTDB lineage: Bacteria > Acidobacteriota > Blastocatellia > Pyrinomonadales > Pyrinomonadaceae > OLB17. Next base: position 18,655 of record JANOGL010000122.1, read on the forward strand.
AGGATCGGCAAACTGAGCGACCAGATAACGCCGCTTATTCTTTATAAATCCGCCGAGAAACGAACCAGGCAGCGGAATATTCTCGATAACTCTGCCGCCGTTCGCAGTCTCCGCCCGTGAGTGCGGATAGATCACCTGCAACGCGTTGTATGGAATGCCGAACATCTCTTTTTGATCTTTGCCAAAAAATACTAGCCGCGAATTCTCGTCGTCAAACTTGAGCGTTCCGGTTTCTTTTTTGCTGTAACCGAACATTCCGCCTTCGTATTTCGCTTTGAACGATGACGGCGCCGGCTGCTTCGGCGCGCCGGCTGTCTTATCGGCTGGCCGCGGCTGCGCAAAGACGAGTGCGGAAAAACTGAGAGCAAAAACTATTGAGAAAATTATTTTTTTCATGACGATCCTTGTGACAATTGTTTTTCAAAAGTATAGACGCTCAGCAAGCTAAATAAGTTGTTAACCGGCAGCGGTCTTTTTTTCTTTTTTGAGATATGGCCGCAGTCGCTGCTCAGAAATTTTCACATACTCGGCTGAGACTTCCGAGCCGAGCCATCTTCGATTCAGTTGTTCTGCAATTTTTGCAGTTGTGCCGCTGCCCATAAAGCAGTCGTAAACGACGTCGCCTTCATCTGTCCACGTGCGAATCTGGTCTTCGACAAGCTGCTCCGGGAAAATCGCAGGATGCTGAAACGCGATCTTATCTTTCGAACTTGACGTGCCGACGTTGTAAAAGAAGATATTGTTGAGTTTACGCTCCTTCGGTGCGACGTGATCATGCGCGAGATCGTTGCGACCGATTTTCGTAATGCGAAATGATTTGAACGCTTTCCCCTGCTTTATCGGTTGCGTTATCGGATTAAAAGTCGTCGGCTGTCCTTTCGAAAAACAAAACATATACTCGAAACACTGCCGATAACGTTTGCCGCAGTCGCTCGGAATCGGGTTGTTCTTTGCGTATATCATCGTGTCGTGAACTTTAAATCCGGCTTCCTTAAAGGCAAACGCATGGCGAAAACTCGTCAGCGTTTCGTCGCCGTTTACGGTTCTATCGCCGACAACCCAGATCACGACGCCGCCCGGCTTTGTCTTGCGAAAAAGCGACGCGGCAATTTCTTCGACCGGAAAGTGATAGCCGTTGTATTCGCGCAGATCGTCATAGGGCGGACTTGTGATCGTCATGTCGACCAGCTCATCGGGCATTCGGTGCAGCGTGTCGATACAGTTTTCGTGATAGATCTTTCCAAAATCTATTTTCACTCTGGCCATTTGTTTATAAATTCCGTGAGAAAGCCTTTTTCTTCTTTTTGAGATTCGCTGTCGAGAAACGAGCGAAAGTGATCCTGCTCCGCGATATAATCTTCCTCAGCGATGCGCCCGGCAAAGTAAACCGTGCGCAGCCAAACGAGATATGTGTTTAGCACATCGATCTGATTGTATTCGACGATCTTTGTCAGATCGCCGGCGAGCCAAAGGTCGGTGACCTGATCACCCTTGACATCGATCTTACCGGGAAAGCCGCACAATTTAGCGAGTTCGTCGAGCTTTGGTTTCATTTGACCGGTTGAAAATAATCTCAAGAGATCAAGGTGATCCTCGTTATCCCATTTCTTAAAGTAATCGCCTGGATCCCACGCCTTCTGCGGACGGTGATTAAACGCCGGTGCGGTGACTTCGTTGATAATTCCACGTTGTATCAACACCTGAAGATCGGATTCGGCGGAGTTATAGCCGACAAGCTGCGGCCGGCGTTCGCCAACGATGTAAAGAAATCGCTCGATGATCGCAACCTCATCCGGGTCACCTTGTTCGATAGGTAGTTTCGGGAGCGAGTTGAGCGAAAATTCCGGAACTGCATCGCCGTCTTGACTGACGAGCTTGCGTGACAAAAACGCGATCGACACAACACGCGAAAACATGTATTTGAGAAATGGTCGCGGATTTTTTTCGGCGTCGTATTGAGGTGACTTTTCCCACAAAGCTTGCATTGCATCAAGCTCGGTCGTCTCCACATCAAGGTCAAAGAGCCGCTTGGCGCCGAGCGCATCGGGCACCCATTCCATGTCGAAAAACAGAACAAGTTCGGGGATCGGATTTTTTAGCATCAGCTTTCAATCGCACTTGCAAACGAAAGTGTAACACACGCGGCGCGCTGCACGATACCGTCGAGGCGCGGCCTATATCGTGTGAAAGCAGAAAGGTCAGCTCGCAATAACTCCTGCGATTTCAACGCTTACCTCAGCTGGCACGGTGTTTGCCAAATCGATGGTAGACATTGTCTAAAAATCATTCCAGGGAGAAGTGAAAACATGAAAAAAATTATTACGACATTTATTTTTGGCTTAATGGTTGCGGCGAGCGTGCCCGCGCTTGCGACAACCGCACAAGCACAACGCTACTGCAACACGAATAAGCGGAGCAATTATAACAACGGCAACTACAATAACGCGCGTTACAACAACAACGGTGACCGCAACCGCAATTATGCATATAAGCGGCCGAACGTTTATCGTCGTCACCGCAAAGCATTTAACATCGGCATTGGAACCGGTATCGGAATGCTGGTCGGCGGTATGCTCGGTGGCAAAAAAGGCCTCGTGATCGGCGGTCTCGCCGGTGCAGGCGGCGGTGCGATATTCACTCACAAGCAAAAGCCGAAAAACCATGTTCGATACTATCGAAACTAATAATCGACAACTGGTCTAATTGAAAAAGCTCCGTGAGATGTGAAAATCTCACGGAGCTTTATTTTGCAGTCATTCGATATTTCAGAACGAGTATGTGTTCGCCTCGATCATCACATCCGCGATGCGCTGGCGCGCGGCGATCGTATTGATCGGAGAATTGTTTTTTGTAAAGCGTTTTAGCGCGACTAATAAAGTTCGACCTTCATCGCCCTCGGCGATAGCGGCGATTGTATTTTTCGCCGCCGCTTCAACACGCTGGATAGCGTCGTTGCAGTAAACGCCAGCAATATCAATATATCGTCCGGCCGATTCTTCACCATTTTTCTCGGCGTATTTCTTGGCTCTCAAGATCGCCGTTTCCATCTGGTACGAGTCCATTATGATGTCGGCGCAATTTACGAGAACTTCCTGCTGATCGGCAAGGCCCATCATGTATTTCTGCGCAGCAGTGCCGAGAACCATCAAAGCAATTTTCTTTGCGTTTTGCGCGAGCTTCGTCTCGGCAGCAAGCAACCCTGTATCTTCGTCAAACGACATCTGCGGATTGAGGATCTCGTCCTGCAATGCCTTTGCCGCTTGCAGAAGAGCGAGTTTGCCTTTCATCGCGCGCTTCATCAGTTGACCCGGAATGAGCATTCGGTTGATCTCATTTGTGCCCTCAAAGATCCGGTTAATACGCGAATCGCGATACGCTCGTTCCGCAGGATAATCTGCCGAATATCCGTAGCCGCCGTAGATCTGCACCATTTCATCGACGACATAATCGAGCGACTCGCTGCACGCGACCTTGTTAATCGACGATTCGACCGCGTATTCCTCGATCGATTGTAGTTTGGTGGCGTTGTCCGCTCCGTCGCCGATCAGGTGGTCGATCATGCCGACCGTGCGGTACGTGATCGATTCGGAAACCCAAGTCCGAATCGCCATCTCAGCCAATTTGTGTTTTATGGCGCCAAATGACGAGATCGGCTTATTAAACTGATGGCGCTCGTTTGCGTAACGCACACTCTCGTGAATCGCCAGCTTCGCGCCTCCCGTGACTGACGCACCCAATTTGAAACGGCCAACGTTCAGCACGTTAAATGCTATCTTGGCGCCGTCGCCTACGTTGCCGATCAGATTGCCAACCGGTATCTTGCAATCGGAGAGAATGACGGCCGTCGTTGACGACGATTTAATACCGAGTTTGTGTTCCTCGCCGCCGGGCCGGCAGTTTTCGCTGCGCGGAACGAGGAAGCACGAGAACTTGTCCTTTTCACCGTCAACCTTTGCGAAAACAAGATAGACGTCGGCAAAACCGCCGTTTGTGATCCACATCTTTTCGCCGTTTAGGATGTAATGCTGGCCGTCGTCGCTCAGCTTTGCAATACATTTTGCACCGAGAGCATCGGAGCCCGAACTCGACTCGGTCAGGCAATACGCCGACACGGCTTCGCCGGAGATGATCTTCGGTATCCACTCTTTTTTGAGTTCCTCGCTGCCCCAATAGAGTATCGGGAGCAGGCCGATCGAGGTCTGCGCGCCGTAGGTCGAACCAAAACCGCTGCCACGCCCGACCATTTCGGCGATGATACAGCCCGAAACCTGATCGAGGCCGAGACCGCCGTATTCTTCAGGAATTGTCGCGCCAAGCAAGCCCAATTCGCCGGCCTTTTTTAGCAGATCGCGTGCGACTTCCCATGCGTGACTCTCAAGAGCGGGCAACTGCGGCGCGACCTCGTTGTCGATATATTCGCGACAAGTTTCACCGATCATCCGGTGCTCGTCGGTAAAATCCTCCGGGGTAAACGTCTCAGCGACACTCGAATCGGCGATCAAAAACTCGCCGCCTTTTACATATTCTTTTTCCATTTGTGCTTCCATATAGATTTCTCAACGCAAAGTCGCAAAGTCGCCAAGCCGCAAAGGCAAAACACTATTGCTTTTTTGATCAATTAGTAATCTGTGTTCTTTGCGTCTTTGCTCCTTCGCGTCTTTGCGTTAAATTTCTTAGTCCAATCTTTCAAAGATCCCCGCGGCGCCCATGCCGCCGCCGACGCACATGGTGACCATGCCGTAGCGTTTTCCGGTTCGCTTGAGTTCCTGCAAAACCGTCGCAGTCAACTTCGCTCCGGTGCACCCCAAAGGATGTCCGAGAGCAACCGCACCGCCATTGACGTTGACCTTGCTTGGGTCCATTTCGAGGACCTTCATCACGGAAAGGCCTTGGGCGGCGAAGGCCTCATTTAGTTCGATAACATCGATCTGATCGAGCGTAAGTCCCGCCATTTTCAGTGCCTTCGGGATCGCATAGACCGGCCCGACGCCCATTTCTTCGGGCAAGCAGCCGGCGGTCGCGAACGAGACGAATCGCGCCAGCGGTGTCACGCCAAGCTCTTTTGCTTTGTCGGCCGACATCACAACCGCGGCTGCTGCACCGTCGGACATCTGCGACGAATTACCGGCTGTCACCGTTCCGTTGACATGAAACACGGCGCGAAGTTTCGCAAGGCCGTCGAGCGAAGTATCAGCCCGCGGGCCTTCATCCTGCGCGAAGACGATCTCTTTACGCCGAACACGGCCTTTTTCGTCGATCTCATCGACAAAGACATTCATCGGAACGATCTCGTCCTTGAAACGGCCTTCGGCGATCGCCGCCAACGCCTTTCGATGTGAATTATATGAGAATTCGTCAGCCTGCTCGCGCGTGATCTCGTACTTGCGTGCGAGGTTCTCGGCGGTCAGGCCCATGTTCAAATAATAGTCGGGATAGCTGTCGACGAGCGCCGGATTTGGCCGAATGACATTACCACCCATCGGTATCATCGACATCGTCTCGAGACCACCGGCGACGATCACATCCGCCCCGCCTGTTGCGATACGATCAGCCGCAAGCGCGATCGTTTGCAACCCCGACGAGCAATATCGATTCACGGTCATTGCCGAAGTCTCAACCGGCAAACCCGCCGCGATCGACGCCGTGCGTGCGACGTTCATCCCTTGCTCCGCCTCTGGAAACGCACAGCCCATAATCACGTCTTCGATCTGCGACTTGTCGAGACCTTCGACGCGGTTGACCGCGTCCTTAATCGCCGCCGCGCCAAGATCGTCAGGCCGCGTGTTTCTCAAAGTGCCCTTCGGAGCCTTTCCCACAGCGGTGCGCACCGCCGATACAATTACTGCTTCTTTCATATTTGTTTTTCGCCACGAATAACACGAATGACACTAATAAAAGCTCATTCGTGATATTCGTGTCCTTCGTGGCTAACTTCCTTATATCGAAAACACGACACGAGATGGTCGTTGACCATTCCGGTCGCCTGCATGTGCGCGTAGATGATGGTCGAGCCGACAAAGCTGAAGCCGCGTTGTTTCATGTCTTTGCTTACGCGATCTGACACGTTGCTCGTCGCCGGTATCTGTGAAGACTCGCTCCATTTGTTCACGATTGGTTTGCCGCCGACGAAATCCCAGATGTATTTGTCGAACGAGCCAAATTCTTTCTGCACTTTCAAAAAAACTTTTGCGTTCGTGACGGCAGAATTTACTTTCAGACGATTGCGGATGATACCTTCGTTTTGCAAAAGCTCTGCGATCTTTCTTTCCGCGTAACGCGCGACTTTCTCGACGTCAAAATTATCAAACGCCTCGCGGTATGCCTCGCGTTTGCGCAAAATCGTATCCCAACTCAAACCGGCCTGCGCACCTTCGAGCACAATAAACTCGAACAACGCACGCTCGTCGTGCAGCGGCACCCCCCATTCTTCGTCATGATATTTTATGGCCAGATCATTCTTCGGCCATTCGCAACGTTTCATCTCTTTTTTAGCAATACTCCAGCGACCTTTTCACTTTCAACTCTCTAACATTTTTTAAACAAATAGCGGAATCGTATAGACAATCCCGATCAGCAACGCGCCAAACAACACAATCTTCGAGCGAGCGAGCCGCAAGTCAAAGAAAATAAACTGCTCGACTACGCGAAAAATTCCGAACAGTGCCATTCCCGCGATCAAACTCTTGCCGAGCGACGAACTCAAAAGTTCATCGGTCTCTGCGAGCGAAATATATGCAAATATCAAAAAACAGAGCATCAAACACAGATTCAGAACCTGAATGATACTTTTGTTGACCGCCATTACCGACTCAAGATCGTTCCTCCAATCAAACAATCGCCAAAAGAAAACATGGAAGATAAAACAAATCACCCAAAGCACGCCGCCGATCTGTATCAACGTTCTCATTTCGGAAATCCCGCGGCCTCAGTCACGCGCTTCGCCTGCCGAATGTGCCGTTTTGTATGCTCGACCAGCATCGAGCAGGCATCGTCGAGGCGATAAGTTATCAACCTCAGAAATGGCGACGTGAGAACCGTCTTGTGCATATCGACGCCATCGCACGCCACGATCTTTTTGTTTGTGTCGTCAATGTTCGCGACAAAGCGGTCGATGATGCCCGGTTCGATTTCGCTCGGCGGCACGATCGCGGGCGACGGCGCCTTTATCTTTCGCGAATCTTTTTTCATCGAGCTGATCAAAAACCATCCCCAGAAACTTGTCAGCGGCGACCAGTTTTCCCACACCGAATTCTCGCGCGTGTTCGACATGAGCCGCGGCCATTCGTGGTCGAATTCGATGTTCGATCTGATCAGATGATCGAGACATTGCGCGACGCTCCAGCTCGTATCGCTCGGCTTCCAGTTGAGCTGTTCAGGCGTGAGCGGGCCAAACCTACTAATCACATCCGTCGCAACCTGACCTAAGTCATCAACAACTTGTTCAACATCGCTCATCTCTCACGTCCTAAATTCGTGCCATTCCTGTCATTCGTGGCTAATTTCTTAACGGCTTGCCAGTCTTGAGCATCGCCGCGATTCGCTCCTGTGTTTTACGCTCGGCGCACAGCGACAGAAACGCTTCGCGTTCGAGATCTAGCAGATACTGTTCACTGACCTGCGTTTTGTGATTGATCGTGCCGCCAGCCATTATGTGCGCGAGCTTTTTGCCGATCAGTTGATCGTGATCGGAAATAAAACCGCCTTGCTTCATCATGTGAAGCGCGAGCTTCATCGCCGACTCGCCCGCTTCGCCGAGCACGGTGATGTCGGTCCGCTCGATCGGTGCAATGTATCCCGAAGCGGCGAGATTCAACACTTCCTGCTTCGCATCTTGTATCAAGCGGTCGCCGTTCATCGAGATCGCGTCGGAGTCGCGGAAAAATCCCCACGCTCGCGCTTCCTGCGCACTTGTCGCGACCTTGCCCATGCCGATCATCTCGAACGTCTTTTTCAAAAACGCGAGCGGGTCGGCGTCAGGCGCCTTTGCCGCAGCATCCATTGCCCGCATCGTCATCTCTTTTGTGCCGCCGCCGGCGGGAATTACGCCGACGCCGACCTCCACGAGGCCGATGTAAGTCTCGCCCGCCGCATGCACTTTGTTGCCATGCATCGCGATCTCGCAACCGCCGCCGAGCGTCAATCCGTACGGCGCCGTGACGACAGGTTTTGCCGAATATCGCAGCCGCATCACGGTTTTTTGCAGAGCAGCAACCATCATATTGATGTCGTCCCACTCTTCTTCTTGTGCGGCCAGCAGCAGCATCATGATGTTGGCGCCAGCCGAGAAATTGCCACCCTGATTGCCAACGACGAGGCCGGCGAAGTTGCGCTCGACCTCGTCGATCGCGAAGTTCAACATCTGGACCGTGTCGCCGCCGATCGAATTCATCTTCGAGTGAAACTCGAGACACGCAACGCCGTCGCCGAGATCGATGAGCGATGCGCCGGGATTCGACTTAATAACGCCGGTCCGCGCCTTTATATCTTTCAGGATGGTCACGCCCGGCCGCTGCGGAGCTGGTTTGTATCCGCCGCCGACAAGATCGTAGAAAAAGTGCTCGCCCTTTTCGTTTTTATAAAATGAGGTCGCGCCGCTCGCCAACATCTTTTCGATGTTAGCGGGAATCGGCTGACCTTCCTTTTTCATCCTCTCGACCGATTCGGCAACGCCGATCGCGTCCCACGTTTCGAAAACGCCGATCTCCCAGCCAAAGCCCCATTTGATGGCGTTGTCGATCTCGACGATCGTATCCGTGATCTCGGGGATGCGGTTCGCTGCGTATCGGCAGGTTCGCGAAATCGTCTTCCACAAGAACTCAGCGACGCGATCGTCGCCCCAGACTAGCGTCTTTATGCGCTTTGGCAGGTCGTCAATCTGCTTGGCAGCGTCGAGCGAAGCAAATTTGGACTTTTCCTGCGGCTTGTATTCGAGGGTCTTGAGATCGAGCTCGAGAATCTGTCGGTTGCCATCGGCGTCTTTCGATTTTTTGTAAAAACCGCCTTTTGTTTTGTCACCGAGCAGTTTCTTCTCCAGCATCATCTCGATCACGTCAGGAACTAAGAAAACATCGCGGTCCTCGTCTTCGGGAACGGCGGGGTGCAGATTTTTGTTTACGTGAACGAGCACGTCGAGTCCAACAAGATCGCTTGTGCGGAACGTCGCCGACGACGCGTGGCCGATGGCTTTGCCGGTCATCTGATCGACCTCTGTCGGCGTGAAACCCATCGCCAACATCTCGTGAACCGTTGCCATCATACCGAACGTGCCGATGCGGTTTGCGATAAAATTCGGGCGGTCTTTTGCGGGAACGACGCCCTTACCGAGCCGCTGATCAAGAAAGCCAGAGACTTTGCACGCGATCTCGCCGCTCGTGTTCGTGCCCGGAATGACCTCGACGAGCTTCATGTATCGCGGCGGGTTAAAAAAGTGAATACCGACAAAATGCTGCTTAAAATCATCCGAAAACGGCTCGGCGATCGAGTCGATCGGGATGCCGCTCGTGTTCGAGGCGATCACGGCGCCGGGTTTACGATATTTTTCAACCTCGGCAAAAAGCTCGTGTTTGATCTCGAGATTTTCGACTACGGCCTCGATGACAAAATCGCAGTCTTTCAACTTCGCGATGTCGTCGGTGAAGTTGCCGACGGTGATAAGCTTTGCGTTGTCGGCCAGCATGAACGGCGCGGGCTTGAGCTTCTTTGCCGCCTCAAACAAGGACTTCACAATCGAGTTCTTGTCAGCAGCGCCCTCTTCCTTGGGGGCGATGTCCAACAGCAGCGTTGGTATTCCCGCGTTCGCCAGATGTGCGGCAATCCCCGCTCCCATGGTCCCGGCGCCTAGAACCGCAGCCCTCCCGACGGTCATCTGCGAAGGTCGCACGCTTTTTCCCGAATCGTCCGCAGCAGCGGCTTTTCCTGTGTTAGTCATATGTTGCCTCAGTCGTTATTACGGATTTCTTAAGCGAAAGTATAACTGAATGAGTGTTCATTCAGCAAACGTCGATCGCTGTTTCAAACCACCTCAGGCGGGTTGAAAATCTGCGGTCAGATCGAGCGGATCACCCGCGCGTTCGAGATCGCGTGCAATCGCCCCGGCTTATCAATCGCTCGACAACTGGTTCGATAGACAGTAGTATAGTCCACAAAACTGGCGCGCCGCTCTTGACTCATTAGTCAAATAGGTAAATAATCGTTTCGAAATTAATAATTTCAAGCGCCCATTTGTCACGGAGCCCACATCTGAAACGGCAAAACTGTTCCAAATCCGCGCCCACTAAGCGAAATTAATAATTTCAGGTGCCCATTTGTCACGGAAAACCCACATCTGTGAGGTAAACTGTCCCAAATCCGCGCCCGCTAAATTCAAAAAAACAGAGGAGATAAAAATATGAAACAAGTATTTCTACTAATTCTACTGTCGCTTTCGCTTGGATTTACGGCACTCGCACAAACTAGCACGGCCTCGGCGCCGGCGGTGTCACCAACTCCAAAGCTAAAAAAGGCCGCCTTTCGCGCGACAAGTGATCAGATAACCGCGGTGCAGACAAAGCTGAAAGCAGCCAGTCTTTACAACGGCGAGGTTACCGGCGAGTCCGACGCCGCTTTCAAAACGTCGGTAAAAAACTGGCAAAAGGAAAACGGCTTGACGGCAAACGGATCGCTCAACCGAGCGACTCTTGAGAAGATGGGCATCGAATTGACCGACAAGCAAAAACTCATACCGGTCAGCGAGAGTTCGTTTGCTAAACCAAAAGAGCCGAAACCGGAAAAGCCCGCAAAGCCGATGAGCACGGCCTCAAATAGCGATGGACCAAAGCGCCCCGCGCCATTCCGCGCTAATGCCGAACAGATAACCGCTGCGCAAAAAGTATTGCGTGACGGAAAAATGCTGACCGGCGGTGAGGAAGGCAAACTTGACGACGCGACTCGCGATGGACTCGGCAAATACCAGGAAGCAAACGGTTTGAAAGTCACAAAGACACTGAACGCCGCGACGCTCGAAAAGATGGGCATCGCTTTGACCGATGCTCAAAAAGCAAACGTCGCGGCGCGAACATCCTACGAAGCGTCTAAAGCGCTGAAGAATTAAAAGCTGCGTTTTGTAGTTTAAGCGGCCGGCGACGACCTCGTCGGCCGCTCTTTGCGTTCCTTGCGCTCTTAAGTGAAAATGCGTCTTATGAAAAAACAGTTCACGCTTCTCGCGATCGTCTTGCTCACCGCTCTCTCGCTTCACGCTCAGTCGAAAAAGGACGAGGCCGCCATTCGCAAGGTTATGGAGACCCAAGCCGCGGCGTGGAACCGCAGCGATCTCGATGCGTTTATGTTTGGTTACTGGCGCTCGAACAAACTCGCCTTTGTCTCCGGCGATACGGTCACACGCGGCTGGCAGCAGACGCTCGATAATTACAAAAAAACCTACGGCACGAGCGAAAAGATGGGCACGCTGACCTTCAGCGATCTCGAAATAACTTTACTATCAAGGGACTCGGCGAGCGTGCTCGGCAGTTGGTCATTGAAACGCGAAACAGACAACCCGAAAGGCAAATTCACCTTACTCTGGCGCAAGTTTCGCGAGGGCTGGCGGATCGTGATGGATCACTCTTCGTAAAATTTGTCTTGACTCGCCGGTATGACCAATAGTATTACTTTTATATGAGCGTAGCTAAAGTAACGGTTTCAATTGAATCTGGAGTCTTAAAACAGCTCGACAGACTTGTGAACCAGCGTGTTTTTTCTAATCGCAGTCAGGCAGTTAATGCAGCGATTAGAGAAAAAATTGCTCGATTGAATAAATCCAGTCTCGCACGGGCTTGTGAAATGCTCGACCCGGCCGAGGAACAAGCATTTGCCGAGATTGGTGCGTCAGAAGACCTTCGAGAATGGCCAGAATATTGAGAGGCGACATCGTCTGGGCCGAACTCGACCCGACTGTCGGCAACGAACAGGCCGGTCGGAGACCTGTCCTTATTTTAAGCAACAACATTTTTAACGAACGTTCGGGAACGGTGATCGCGGTTGCTACAACCAGCCAAGAACCGCGAGTTCCTTTTCCTCTCACGACGGCACTTGCAAGTAAAGATTTGCCAAAACAATCTTGGGTCAAGATCGGCCAAATTCGCACACTCTCAATTCAATGTCTCGCTCGAAAGATAGGTAAAGCATCTTTGAGCGAGCTTGAACAAATTGTCGATGGGCTTAACGAAATTATTGACGGGTAAAAAAGCAGGAAATTGAAAAGGAACTTTTAGTCGATGCCAAGCTCGAGGCTCCGGGCGGTTGTCTTTGCGACTCGGCGATTGCCATTTTGCAAAAAAGTTTCGTAAGTTTCTTTGTCCTGTCCGACGAGGCTCTCTATGTGAGCGCCGATCAAAAATCTTTCCGTCGACGAATGCATGCCGACTCGCTCATAACGGCGGCCGACGACGCGCAGATAGACCTTTCCATTCGGCAGATCGATTTCGACATTCAGGTTGCGGCCGTGACCGGCGAGATATTTTTCTTTTATACGGATTGCGGGAACGAGAAACGCAATGCCTGTGCGACTTACGTCGACGGTTTCGCCCAGGATGCAGGCGTTGCGAGCCGCTTCCTCAGCTCGTTCGGTTTTCATATCGGCGTCGAACCAGATTTTGACCGGAGCCGTGTGACGACGACGCGCAGCAACCATTTTCTCAGCCCAGGAACCCTTGAATTTGGTTATCAGCTCGCGAATCATTTTTTCTTATGCCTGCAATAAGGACAGGATTTAAGTTATAAACCTATTTTTGAAAAGTTTCAACAGCTTTTCCACATTTTTTTCCAC
>JANOGL010000183.1:0-11774 GCA_031405985.1 Acidobacteriota bacterium
TGCTTTTCGAGATCGCCGCGAAGATTGTCTATAAGTTTCTTGTTTTTTTTGATCTCGCCAAGCGCCTTTCTGCGCACGCTCGCAGCGAGTTGCTCAAATTGACCTTCTCGTTTGTCGTCAAGCTCATCAGACATACTCGTAAGATAACGGTAATTGTCGTGAATGCGAAAGTGTCAGAAGACGCGCACATAAGTAAGGGCGCCTATGAAATTCAAGGGCGCCCTTACTTACGTGCGGGCTACTGACACGGAGCGACTAGATTTAAAACTCGCGAACGAGGATCGTTCCAGAAGCCAGGTCGTGAAGAGCGCGGTTCTCGTCATTAAAGAAAACCATAAGAAATCCGGCGCCGGCAAAGGGCAGCGAGAGGATGAAGAGACCTGAATTCACAGCGGCTTGTTGCAGCGTTGGATATTCGTTTTCGACGGCATCGACGAGTTCAAGCGAAAACAATGTCATGCCGAACGTTTTGCCGTAAAAGCCAAGTGTAATCGTCATGTACAAAAACGACACGATCGCCCACACCGCTACAAATGTCAGAAAGCCCACGGTCGACCACCAATTCCCGCCCGTGAAAGCAAGCGGCGAAAGTAGCAGCAACGCGGCGAAACCGCCAATTATCAAATCGAACAAACCAGCACCGAAACGCATGGAGAACGGTGCGAGATCTTCGATCCCGTCAGTGGTCTCTTCCAATGCAACGGCTTCGATCTCGATTGCCTCAGCCTTGATGCGGATGCTTCGTAAATCTCCGAATTCAGATTGTCGATCTTCTGTCTTCAACGCAATCGGCGATTCTATCCGAGATGCAATCGGTTGCAGAGCTTCAACCACAAGCGGCTCGGGGTTCGCCTTAAATGCTCGTTCAATCGCGGGATCGAGTTTCGGCAGTTCGTTCGTTTCACGTCTTGGCGCAGCAACCGGCATTGCCAAAACGTTCATTTTTGGCAGAGTGGCTTTTGTAGTATCTGTTGGCGACGGAACCTGCGTCACGTGTGCCGGAGTAGGAGCAACACGATAAGGTTTCATCGGTACATGAATAGGTTGCGATGATTTTTTCCACGCTTTCGCCGGCGGCAGGTAAGTCTTTCGTGAATCATTAATGCGCTTTAACGCACTCGCAACCCGCGGATCGGAAATCTCAGCCGCGGGAATTGGATTCGCCGATTTTGCCGGCTGAACCTTTAATGAAGCCGAGCCATTAACTGGAAAGTCATTTACCGGCGCCATCTTAGCAGCCGTTGCCGTGGTGCCCATGCGCTGCTGAACTGCGTTTTGCATTTGCAAGCGCCACTCGGGAATCACGTTAGTTTTGTTTTGAAATTCGATGAGCGTAGGACTTGTCTTCGCCGTTGTCAGTTCGACAGTTTCTGCGCGTCTGATAGGCGGAGCCGCTTTAATGACAGGTTTTTCCACGAGCAATTTTGCAGCTTGCAATGATTCGCTCGGTTGAATTTTTTGTATCGCACCGGTGGTGATCTTCGTCTGCAATTCCTCGCGGACGGTGTCATTCATCATCGCGCCGCAGGACGGACAAATCGAGAGCGTCGGTGCCAATATCCGGTCACAAACTGGACAGTTCATAGGCTTTTGTAAGATCTTTGTGTCAGAAGAAAACGTCGTTGCGCGTTTATTAAAAACGAGAGAAGCGTATCAGAATTTACTTTAAGCCGTCAAGACTAAAGCGCAGAAAACTTTATACTTTTCGTGTTAATTGGACATTCTGCGTAGCTGTGGAAAAGAGAGGTGGGGTCTGTGGAAAAGTTCAGAGCGGCTGCCGACCGGCAAATCCAGCGTCGGTCTCGTGCCACCAGCCGATCTCGTCACCATCGCCGATCTGCCAGCAAAGATAAATAACGCGCTCTCCACGCAGACTCGGAAAATCGATGAGCCCGCGCGTGTAGTCTTTTAATTCGATGCCAAGCTCATGCAGATCAGTCGTCAGCTTGCCGATTTGATAGAGCGTGTTTACGTAGGCAGTGCCGCCCGCCATGCCGCCGCCAAAATCCGATGCGCCCGCAGCGGCGCGGGCGTCATCACGCAGTGCATCGACAGTCGCATACAGTCGCTGTATTTTTTCCAAGGTTGGAATGACGGTCGGAAGAAGCGCATTTGCCTCGTCAACGGTAAATATTTTCATTCTCTCGTGATAGTAATCAAACAGATCGTGTATAACAAGATGCTAAAAAAATCCTGACTTACGTCAACATCAGTTTGCCCTCCACCCGTAAAACGGTCAAACAATTTGGTAATGAAAAGTGCTAACATTGCGCCGGTCGTCATTTTTGTTATGCCCGAAATCACGGACAACGCAAACACCTTCGATCCGAGCATTCAGTCTGAGGATATCGCTTTTAAACAGGATGAGATGGTCGACTGCAGGAGTTGTGGCCGCCTAAATCCTCCGAATCGATTCAACTGTATTTACTGCGCGCATGGGCTTGAGATCTCGTCGACTGATGCGTTGGCATTGAAGTTAACTATCCGCAGACTCGAACCATGGGAACGGGGCTTTAACCTTATTTTGGTGAAGCATCTCGATGCGGAGGGAAAGGGTCGACCGGCCGCCGATCTACTCGGAGTCGAAATTGCAACCCTCAACGAAATTGTTCAAACTGAAACCCCACTGCCGGTCGCTCGCGTCGAGAGCGAAAAAGAAGCCGCTCTTATTCGCACTCGTTTAAAAGAAATAGGTTTTGTCTGCTCGGTTGTATCTGACGACGAACTCGCAGCCAATAAACCGCAAGTTAGGTTGTCGGCCATGGAACTCACTGACGAGACGCTCGACGTCGTGAGTTTTAATACGAAAGAAAGAATTAAGATCGCATGGAACGATGTGGCCCTTATCGTCAGCGGAATTTTGACAAAAGGCCGTGTCGATTCGCTCGAGAAAAAACGCCGCCGCGGCAAAACAGAACTTATCGACGAAACTGTTACGTCGTCAGACGAACCTATTTTTGATATCTACACTCGCGACGACGCGGCAGGTTTTCGTGTTCATCAGGCGGGTTTCGATTTTTCGTGTCTTGGCAACAACATGGGCTTACTCGCCAGTGAGAACATGCGGCTGCTGATCGTCGAGCTAAAGCAGCGTGCTCCTAACGCCAAATATGTCAACAGTTATGGCCCATTGCGACATTTGCTCAATGATGTTTGGGAGATCGAATCGCGGAAAGACTTTCACGGCCTGCAGCGTTCGGGAGTTGGAAAGGTCGAATCAGCCAGCGTTGCTTCGACGAGTAACTTGGTGCAGTTCAATAAATTTTCCCGGTTGCAGTTTCACGTAAAGAAAACTCAAAACGGCGAGTGATGAATAAAAAGGTTGGCAAAAGCAGTTTGAAAAAAGACTTCGTCGCCCGCGATCGCGGACGAGAAAAAAAGAAGCTTCATTCATCACTCATCACTGATCACTCATCACTGATCTACGGCGTTCTGCCTGTGCTCGAGGCATTGCGTGCAAACACGCGTCGGGTCGATAAAGTTTTGATCGCCGACGGCTCTCGCGAAGCGCGTCTTAGCGAGATCATCGAACATTGCCGCACGCGTTCAATCGCGTGGAATCGCGTACCGAGCGAACAGTTTGCTAAGCATCTCGCCTCGGGCGTCAATCATCAGGGAGTGATCGCGTTCACCGCCGCTGCAGATTATGTTTCGACCGATGAAATACTCGATAACGCGGCCGATCCGCCGCTGATCGTTCTGCTCGACGGCGTCGAAGATCCGCGAAATCTCGGCGCGATACTTCGCGTCGCCGAATGTGCCGATATCGATGGCGTCGTCATTCCCGAACGCCGCGCAGTTGGCCTCACCGACACGGTCGCAAAGTCCTCAGCCGGCGCGATTGAGTATGTGAAAGTCGCAAAGACCACGAATCTCAATCGCTTTATCGAAGAGTTGAAGGAGCGAAACATCTGGGTTGTGGGCACTTCGGCTGATGCAGAGATGGATTACACCGCCTGGGATTGGACACGCCCAACAGCGCTCGTGCTCGGCGGTGAAGGCACCGGGCTTCACCGACTGGTCGCCGAAAACTGCGACGTGTTGGTAAAAATACCGATGTATGGAAAAATAGATTCACTGAACGTCTCGGTCGCCGCCGGCGTTATCTTATTTGAAGCTAAACGCCAGCGATTACTGGCCACTGACAACTGACAACTGACCACTTTTATGTTTTGCCCAAAATGCGGACAACAAAATCCTGAGACCGGCAAATTCTGCCGCACTTGCGGCACCGATCTCGGTAATGTCACGCACGCGTTGACCAACCCGCAGCCGACTCAGCTGCTCGATAGAAAAGGCCGGCCTATTAATTGGGAAGGCGCGATCAGAACGATCTTCATGGGCTGCGCATTTCTCGCCGTTTCGATAATTCTTGGCTTGACAGGTAAAGCTAGCGGCTGGTGGTTTTGGATGCTGATACCGGCATTTGGAATGCTCGGCAGCGGCATCGCGAAATATGTTCAACTGAAAAAACTCGAACATTCGAATACCGCAAATTCCCCTGCCGCGACAATGACGATCGAGAGCAGCGGTCAGCCTTCCGCTCTGCCGCCGCAGCAAACTCAATTCGTCTCACCCGACTCTCGCTATAAAACCGGTGACCTCGTCCCGCCAAGCGTCACCGAAACAACAACCCGCCACCTCGAACTCGACAGCGAAGGCCGGACCATGACCTTGCCGAAGAAGTAATCAGGTGCGATTTGGTTTATTTTGTTAACGATTCATGTTTCGTGACGGGCCACAAAAAACGGTTATTGCTTCTGTCGCAAATTACCCTCCTCAATTGCAACCGCATGCGTCGAGATTTGCTGAATTGATTCGGACAACTTTTTGATCTCTGCTTCTTGCGTCGTTACTTTTGTCTGAATTGCGACCACTTGTTCGGAAATCATTGTCATAGTGGATTGTAAAGTCTCTCTTTCCTGCTTAGCCTCAGCAACGATCGAGCTGTTCGTAATTCCAATACATGCGATTGAGATCACCACTAATACGACTGCAAGCACAAGATACAGGAGATACTTAGAACGCTCATTTTTGATGGCTCCAGCCCAAAGCTCCGCATCGGATTTGGGAAAAATTTTAGGCGTTGGCGATGGTTCCGTAGTAGACGAAGTTAATCGTCGCTTCTCATTATTTAGGTTACTTGCGAACGAATCATGAAAATTCTCATTGATTCGCCAAAGCAGAACTAGACATATCACCGCGAGGATTAGCAACACGATAGGTATGGCATAACGCCAATTTGAATTTTCATTGGTATAGAGGTTTATTGCGATTCCAGAAAGAAGCGCAACAATTACGCTTATCGTGTTCGAGGAGAGAAACTGGGTTAATCCCTTGTACCATCCATTTTCTTTTACCGCCGCGTTATCCTGATTATTAGCCATAATTCTAACTAGCCTCCGATAGTGCCCGCCAGTCTTCAATGTTTCGATCACTTTTCGCGTAGATTATTTCAATGACATTAAATTTTGCAACTGAAATGTCCTTATCATTCAAGATTGCACTGAGCACGGAATAAATATCTGTTTTTAACTGTTCTTCCTCCAAATTCCTGAGTTCATCCAATTCAAATAAATACTTGACCTTGTGAGCAATCTCAATAAACCTTGACCTAGCCCAAAGCTTTTCAAATTTATCAGTTACTTCCCGTTTGAAAAACGTTTCCTCGAGTATCGGCAGACCAGAATAGCCTTTATGTACCCATTCCTTTGGTTCCGCTACATCATCGTATTCACTAATCGTTCCTTGCTGATACTTTTCACTGCGGCTTAGAAAGATAATAGGCACTGATATTCCGTCGTTGCGAAACGCCTTTGCTAAAAAGGTTCCCTTTTTCCCGTCGTGATTCCCAACAAGCACGAGATCCAAGATTATGAGATCCGGCTTCACTGTGTCTTGGACAATACCAAGCACCTTGCCATATGCTGCTTGCCGCCGAGAATTCGGTTCAAGGCCCCCATATCGATCATTAAGATATACCCTGATCAGGTCAAGAAATCGTTTGAAGTCTATTGCTCCGTCATTGTCCAGTGGAAAGACCTCGTAGCCACTATTTGATAGGTGCTTATGTATCAAAGCAAAGTGGGTATACTGATTATCGATCACCAGAATTTTTGTCATTTGTTCCATTCCATGGTATTAATTTCAAGATCGCAATAAACTTCGAGAATCCCCCGTCATAATTTTTCTGGTCGAAATCGATTTTTCCGAGTCCAAATTCCTTAAGTAATTTGATAATTAGTTCGATTCCCGCAACCGATTCGTAGTATTTAGGATTCTCGTTGTTCTTGAGCTTCGTCATCACCCGTTCATCCACTTTCGGCCCCGTATTGACGATCGTGATCGTGAGTGCTCCGTCTTGCTCGGCAACAGTCATTTCAATCGCGTTCTTATCGTATTCTGTGCCATTTGCTTTCACCTTCTCCCCGTCAAGAAATATCCATCGGTTTTTCTTCGCGTTCACAAACAGCTCGAAACATATCATCCGAAGGATCTCTTTTGGGTAAGAAATGCATAAATCAGTCTCGCACTCCAACGGCCGAATTTGGACGGATTCTTCATTCTCAATTTCTTTGTATCGGAAGATGTCGTCTCCAATGTGTAAGAGTTTCTTAAAGTCATCCTTCCCGAGTTTATTTTCTCTTGGCTCAAATATCTGTTTGAATATTTTGGAAATGCTACGCGGCGAATTAAGGCCCGCGTCGAGATAGAACATTTTCTCATCGGCCAGATCAAGAGTTAACCGCTGGCCAATTAGAATTGTCGCGATGATGTCTCGATAGTTCTCGTGTTTTGCGGCCACTGCGAGAAGCATCTCTCGTCCATGCCCTGTTAGCAATGAAAGGCGCTGCTTTATATCAACCTCGATCCAGTCTCTAAACTCGGCATTGATGTGATCTGAAATGAAACGGATTATCATCTTGCGCAATAACAAAAGGTATCGGATCTTGTTGGTACCCAATGGCGCCGGAGTGTTCCGATCGGCTCTCTCATCTTTGAAGTAGAAAACGGCCATCGCTGGTTTTTCGTCCGATGAATCTCCCTGCGGTTTCTTCGTTCCTGCAAACCTGATCAGTAACATTCGATTGTATTCCGACAAGAACTCTTTTTGAATGGCTACCGGTTCTCGCCCGGCTGAATATGCATCGACCCAGCCATCTTCACCGCGAAAAAGTTCGATCAGCGTCGCAATATGTCGCGGATTGCCATTCCCATCATCATTCGATAACTGCCGTCCTTCAAGAAACTCAACAAGAAAAGCTTGGCCGCCATTGAAGATGGCATCAGATCCAACAGGGCCGCTGTCGCTTCGATCGTATGCAATAAAATGGTCGTTCGCGTTGAAGGTTTCCCGTTGGGCCGATTCTCGGAGTTTGCTAGGTTCACTCTCACCTGACCCGTCACCGGCGGGGTTCCTGTATCTGATCAAAAAAAACGCCCCGCCATTTTTGTGGTTGCCGATGATCTCTCGCAAACTATCAATAATCAATCTCATCTTCGCCTCAAGACCCAACTTGGTTAAGGATCTTTCCTTTTCTAAGAACGCGGCAAGGGCAAGAAAACTCTTTAGCTCGGCGTCGTTGCGGATCGTCTGATCATTCTTGCATAAGAACGACTTAAGGATCTCGTAACGATAATGCTTATGGGTCTCAAGCTCAGCGAAGAATGGGTCGAAATCGGGAGTAAAAGAAGTTTCGCTGGTGTCCAGTGATAGCTTCTCCTTTGCGAAGTCCCAAAAATTCTCAATCACGATGGCATTTTCGTGTCGAATGAATCGGGCGATCTGAGCGAATCTTGGCGAAATGTTACCCCTTTGGTCTCTTAGAAAATTTCCCAAATCCTGATCGAGTCGAACACATCTTGATTCGCTTACAGAACAGAGTTCCTTCACTTGTGCAACATAAAATAGAGCGAAATCCATCAAGTGCGAGGTCCAGTCCTCAAGTTGATTAAAATCGAATGTGGGAGTTGAACCTTCTTTACCTTCGCTTGCCAATGCGGCTTGTGTCGTCACGTAGTCCTTATGAGCTTTCGACACTGTATCTTCGGATAGCATAAGGCTAAGCAAACCGAAGAAATGCGGTGTGATGAGAAAATTTGAGTTGAGAAGCCCCGCTCGCCTCATTAGAAGTTTAAGCTCACGTAGGCTTCGAACCTTAAACGCGCCCTTTGTAATTTCAGTCTCAACCTGCCGGACTTTTTCGTCCAAAAGGCAGAGAAGCCATTCGAAGACTCGGACCTTTATAGGTTTGTGGTGGATGAACTGTGAGTATGTAATCGTCTTAAGGATCGTTGCCTCGCGTTCCGAAAGAAGGTGGCCGCCGCCCGATTCAGAGAGGGATGTTTTGAATGGAACCTTTTGCACCTGATTCAAAGATTGAACCCAATCTCGGAAAGTTGTTTCCTTAGATAGCCTATTTCCAGTAGTTCCAAACCATTCGATAACACGAAACATAGCCTCGACCTTTCGTAGATGGTGGTCAGTGCGAACTTGATGCGATTTTTGTTCATCGCCATAACCACGGGCTTCAACCGCCTGGCTCTTTTCGAGTTTCTCCGATTGAAGCAAAAGTTCATGGCTTATCGAGTCAAGATACGACCGCTTAGCCAGTTCTGCATATCTGTCGTGCTCGTTACACAACGGACACTTCCCGTTAACTAGTCGGAGCAACGGGATATGCAGCCCGGCGAATGAGAAGAATGATTTGGTATCCTTCTCCAGCTTCCGAGAGACATTGCGGTGAACAAATTCGCTTGACCTATCCAGGAGGACGATCAACCCGTCGAGTTGGCGCTTGGACTCGCCATCATGCGAACGGGAATGTTTAATAAAATAGTTAGTACGTAGAAACGTACGGCCGGTCGTAATTGTATCGTCGACAAAAAACACTCTCGTCTTAGAGTCATTACTTTCTTCGAACTGGTCCGCGTAAAAAGTTTGAAAATTCTGGATGTCATCTACGCGGGCGTCATAGTGAAGTATGGTCGCCGCACCGGAAAAGAGGATCTCATTCACGTGGTTCACGAAAATAGTATTTGCGAATTGTGCCGGAGCGACGATAACGATTCGATCTGTCTCGTCGAAGATATAATTTTCGAGCATTGTCTGTCTCAACGACTTTAACCACATTCTTATCGCGGGCTCATTGGTTTCGAAGAAAGGTTCGATCTCGACGTAAAATCTAAAGTGACTTTCGCCGCGAACTAGGTGACCGTGCTTAAGATGTTCCGGTTTAAGTTCGAACTTGCGATCCTGAATTTTTGTGAGTTCACGCGGATAGGTAAAGATCATGTCCGGCGTAACCGATGATTTATCCGTAACAAACAGCGGCTTTTCACTCAGAGGATCATCGGGAAAGCAAAGGGAGCATTTATCAACGGGATACCAGGTCGATGGCAATCTGATGAGATATTTCTCATTCCTAAGCTCTTGTAGGGCGAAGAAAGGACGAACTACTTCACAACGGTCGCCCGACTCGACCCACCCCAAGCTTGCCTTCAAGTCCTCAAGGTCTTCTGTCTCATGTTCGTCGTAAACATGAAGGATATTGAAATGAGACTTAAGAAACGTTTTTCCCTTGAATCTGTCTTTGAGTTTGTCTTTTGTTAGCAGAGCGTCTTCAATCTTCATTGATGTTGAAAAGACACTGGCGATCGGGACAATTATCGCAACGTGCTTATGTATGGTTAATTCATTTCTTTTGACTTGAGGTTCATCTGCGTCGTCAACTACATCGTGATTTACCTTCTCTCCAATTTGGAATTTAAGAAATCTCTCAACCAGACTCACTAACAATTCAGAATAGAGGCCATAACCGATCAGCGTTATTCCACCAGTTTTGAACTCGTTCGCTTCGGGTTCCTTCAAGATCTCTTTTGCGATCAGAAAGGCCAGTCGGCTAGCGTAGTAACTGTTCTGAAAGAATCGCTTGGCAAAATAGAAATCCGACACGTGTAACTTTGACCCGATTCGAAAATGAGAATCGGACAAGCGATATCCGGGAAATTGCCGAAGTTTTTCAAGCACTGTGTTCATTCAGTGGTTCCTTCGATATCAAGTTCGTTCATTAGAAGAAAGCGTGCGTTATGCTCAAACAACGTTGTCCCCTCAACTGCGAGCAAAAGGTCAAACGGCTTTAAGCTCATTCCGTCCTGAAACAGATCGACATGTTTTAAGCGTTTCGCAAGATCGTTGACGGTGGCACCTGTTCGACCGTGGTCCGTTTCGGCAAGGCTGACAGAATTAAAGTTCGTGTTTCGAATCACACGATTGATCCCCAAAAAATCATCTTTGGTCTCACCCCACAAAGCGTCGCAAAGATGAAATTTCGTTTCCACGGCCTGAACATAGTTATAGACTAGGGTCACCGCAGTTGCATTCCAATAAGGAAAGGCCTGGCCAGCGACGTCGCCACGGAGAGCATACGCGTCATTTATTGAATTGAGTTCGAGAAACAGCTCTGCTGAAAGATTGAAGACAATCAAATGACGACCTGGGTGGTCGAGCTCAAACCGACCGAGAAATCGGAATAGCTGACTCGCAGTCATCGGCAAATTACTCATGTCTAATGCCCGAAATCGTGCCAAATGAAATCGGATAGGTATCTTTCTGGCTTGTTCAGCCCAATATCTAAATTCATCGATTCGATCTTCAAGCGGACAACTCGGGAGTTTGTAGATGGAAAGGACATCCTTGTCTGCAGCTCCTGTTGTTGTATTAATGTCGGGGTCGTTTGGCTCCGTAACGACATTGAACAGAGTGTCGAGTTGCTGCATACCCATCGGCGTCGTTTCATCTAAGGTCGGCAACGCGCCTGACAATCGGGTTCCATATTGACGATCGGGATCGACCGGAATGAGGACGTTGAAATTCGTTCCATATTTAACTGAATCGATGACCGTAGGTTGTAACCAACCGGCAGGTACGGTGGCAAAATCATGCCCGGCGACATATGACAGTCCAATCGATGAGCTTGACGCAACGACCCTACCGCCGTTTTCTTTAACAACTCCGGCAAATGTCTGTAACCCAAGATGTGCGACCGCTCGACGAGCCTGGTGATCGAGAAGAATACCACCCTCAGGGTCGATCAGGTCTTGAAGCGTGACAGTGTTCTCATTCAACCTTTTGCGGTCTGACTCGAACGACTCAAGAAGCGATTCGGGCAGTTCTATCGTCAACCACTCCGCCAGCGATGCTGCTAGGCTATCCGTTACCTTGTGTTCGCCCAGATCGATAACATTTATGTCCAAGATGGCCCTGGCGTCTGAAAGTCCAGTATGGGATCCTAGGAGCGCATGTGGGTTCAATGTGGCGAATTCCTGCCATGCTTCTTTTGTGTAAAGTCTTAAAGTTATCGCACCTTTTTGCTTGGATGAATGCTGCACGATATTACGCGCCAATTCGGTGAGGCCGATCACTAACCGTCCGGTCAACTGCCACAGATTCTCTATAATTAACGGCACCTGATCGATGTTTACCGACGTAATCATTCCCGGTACCAGCCGATCCAACAGCAGGTAATAAACGAATTGAAAAATAGGTGGTTTCGACTTGAGTTCAGTGAAAATGGGTTCGAGGGTTTCAAAATACTTAACAGAGTTTGCGTGGGAAAAGCTCCCAACTGTACAACTTGTGAATTGATCCGTTGCTTTGAAAGAATAGAAATTAAGTATTTTTGCCGCTGCTAACGAACGCCAAAACGCTAACATAGACAAAGCTGGAGTGACGTAATTCTTAATAGCAGATTCGTCTTTTATGGCATTCAGCC